>JAILNJ010000055.1 GCA_024691665.1 Gammaproteobacteria bacterium
TACTACTACTGACTTATGATATACTTCGTTTAATTCTTTAAGTAAAGATAAGATATTCTTTTTACTTCTTGGGTCAAGTCCAGCAGTTGGTTCATCAAGAACGATGATGTCAGGATCATTCGCAAGGATTCCTGCGATAGATACTAACTTCTTTTCGCCACCTGACAAGACAAATGGAGAAGAATCATACTTAGATTCAGGGAAGTGTACCATCTCTAAAGTCTTTTTAGCAATATTTAAAGCTTCATCTTTATGACCATAGTTCTTAGGGCCAAAGGCTACATCTTTAATTACAGTTTCTTCAAAGAGTTGGTATCCTGGGAATTGGAAAACTAAACCTACATGTTTTCTAATCTTATTGTAGTTGTCTTTATATCCTCTTCTTTCTTTGAGTTTCATTCCAAATACGATAGCATCACCTGATGTTGGAATTTTAAGCGCATTAAAGATAGTAGCAAGTGTGCTCTTACCACTACCAGTTTTACCTACTAAAGCGATGAATTCATCTTTTTCATCTATATGTAGGTCAATATCTTTTATTACATATTGTCTTCTTTTCTTATCTTTAATGTAAGAATAATTTACTTTGAAGAGATCAATTGCCATAGAGCTTTTAAAACCTCCTCATTTGAATAATTCTTTTCTTTAAGTGTTTTATATAAATAGAGTTCAGTAGGCATTTCAAGACCAGAATCTTTTAATACTTCTACATCATTCATAACATTTATAGCTGAATCATCCTTTACTATCTGTCCGCCATTTAGAACAATTATTCTATCACTATTTAGAGCTTCTTTCATATCATGAGTGATAGTAATAATAGTTTTTCCTTCCTTATGAAGGTCTTTAATAATCTTTAAAACATCGTCTCTTCCTTGAGGGTCAAGCATTGAAGTTGATTCATCAAAGATGATAGTTTTAGGATTAGTTGCGAGTGTCGCAGCAATTGCGGCACGTTGGCGTTGACCACCAGATAAATCTTCTGGAGATCTATCAATATATTCAAGCATTGAAACTTTTGAAAGTGATCTTTCAATGATTTCTCTCATGTCTTTTGGGTCAACTTCTAGGTTTTCTAGGCCAAAAGCGATGTCATCTTCAAGATTTGAGGCCACAAATTGGTTATCAGGGTTTTGGAATACCATTGCAATACTCTTTCTTAACTCATAAGAATTATTAGCATCTACGAGTGTATTATCGATATAAAGGTATCCTTTTTTATGTTCTAAGATTCCAATTAAGATCTTAGATAAAGTAGATTTACCTGAGCCATTATGTCCAATAATTGAAACCCATTCTCCATCATCAATAGTGAAAGAAACGTTCTTTAAAACATCCTGTGAATCATTATTATATTTGAAACTTAGGTTCTTAATTTCGATAGACATCAACACCTCTAATCTTATTAATTATAACATAATTAATAGTTTGAATGCTTTTTTTTATCACTAAAGCCTTTTCTGTGGTATAATTGTTAAGGCTGACGCCGAAAGAGAGGGAAATATTTATGAGTGTAAAAGAGAGAATTAGCAAGCTTACATTCTTCGCAATTATGCTTGCAATTGAAGCAGTATTCTGTTTTACAATTTTAGGTTCTATTCCAATTGGACCATTTGTAGCTACATTAGCTATGATTCCTGTAATTATTACAGCACTAGTACTCGGTCCAGTGTTTGGAACTATCATGGGATTCATTACCGGACTATTTAGTTTTATCTATTGGTCATTTATTCAACCAGCTTATCCAACAGCTTTTGTATTCACACCAATTGCGAATGGTGGAAACTTCTGGAGTTTAGTTATCTGTTTTGTCCCAAGAACATTAGCAGGTCTCTTCCCAGCATTATTCTATAATGCATTAAAGAAGACAAATCCAAAACTTGATAAACTATGGTTAGCTATAGCATCAATCATTGGATCACTCACTAATACTATCTTAGTACTTGGTGGAATGGGCATCTTCTTCGGTTCATCATTTGGAGACGTTAAAGCAGTTCTAACATTAATTGGTTCTACTATTTTAACTAATGGTTTAATTGAAGCTGCGGTATCAGCTTTAGTATGTACACTTGCAGTATTTGGTATTCAACAAATCAAGTTTACAAACGAAAAAGAAGTTGAAGAAACTGTAACAGAAGTTAAATCCGAAACATCCAAATAGTAAAGGTATAAAAGCGCTAAAAATAGCGCTTTTATTTTTGTTTATAAATACTAGAAAAGTGGTGAAATAATCTTTAAAAGATTACATAATCTTCTAGTAGATTTCTTGAGTTTAAAGTCTTTTGGAACCTTAATTGATGATGAAATCATTTCATCAAAATCTGCGGTTATTTGATCCATACAGTTACATTTATATAGAATAGTTCCACACTCAAAATGATGAACTAAGCTTCTAAAATCGAAGTTAATTGTGCCAACAAATGCGAGTTCATTATCGGCTATAACTGTCTTCATATGATTGAATCCAGGAGTATATAAATAAATATTTACTCCGGCTTCAAGTAGGAAATGGAAGTTAGATTTGGCGAGGGCATATGGAATCTTTTTATCTGGGATTCCAGGCACTATTAGATTTACTTCTACTCCTCTTAAGGCTGCGTTTCTAAGTGAATCAAGTAATTGGTATGTTGGGATTAGGTATGGAGTTGAGATATCAATCCTTTTCTTTGCATAGTTAATCATATTGATATAGTTTTGTTCACCAATTAACGCATCATCAATTGATCCAGGTCCATCACCAAATGGCATTACAAAACCTTCATCTTCAAATTTAGGATAATCATAATTTAAGAACTTTTCTGAATCACATACTTCGCCTGTACAAAGATTGAGATTAGCTAGGAATGTTACAATTAAGTTATTAATTGCGCTTCCTTCAATCTTAACCATTGTATCTTTCCAATATCCAAATCTGATTTCAATATTTGCATAATCATCACCTAAATTCATTCCACCTGTGAATGCCATCTCATGGTCGATGATTACTATTTTTCTATGGTCTCTATTATTATATACACCTGATAGGATTGGTCTAAATGGATGGAACTTATAACACTTAATTCCAAGTGCTTTAAATACTTTAGGAGTATTACCTGGGATAGTTCCAGAACATCCCATATCATCATATATTAATCTAATGTCTACTCCTTCTTTTGCTTTTTCAATTAAGACATCTTTTACTTGGTTCCAAATTTCACCATCACTAATAATAAAATATTCAATAAAGATGAATTCTTTAGCTTTTTTAAGTGATTCAATGAGTTCAGGAAAGAATTCTTTTCCATTTTTATAGTAGGTTATTCTTTGGTTTTTATGAACTCCAAGACCGGTAATATTATTAATATATCTAAAAGTACCTAGGGCATTTCCTAGTTCATTTTCATATTTAGTTCTAGTTCTTTTATTAAGTTCAAACATTGGAGAATAGGCTTCTTTAAACTTTTTAATATTCTTTCTATCTTTTCTTGAGACATTGTTTCTACCAAAGATCATAAAGAGGACTGAAGTAAAAAGAGGCATTAGAAGCATTCCAACTATCCATGGGATTTTAAATTCAGGATCTTCTTCTCTGTTTATTACTCTAAAGAAAATAAGTAGCGAAATAATAAATATCGATAATCTAAGAAAGAGATACACTAATGTAACTACACCTTTAATAGTTAAGTTTTCAGTCTTAGATAAAATATAATTTACTAAATCTTCTTGGAAAAACTGAATAGCAATTAAAGCTGCAAGCTCTAAAAGTAGAATAAATATTACTAATAAATAACCAGAAAATAGATTCTTTAAAAACTTCTTCATAATCTTACCTCTTATATTTATATTATATAATAAATAAAAATAAAACCACAGTAATTAAACTGTGGTTTCTTTTATTATTACTTTGTGAATCTAATTAAAGCCATTGGAGCTCCATCACCTTGACGAGGAGCAAGTTTGAAGATTTGAGTATATCCACCTTGTCTGTCTTTGTATTTTGGAGCGATTTCGTCGAATAAGATTTGAACTGCATATTTACCATCAGCATTCTTTAAGAATCTAACAGTTTCAGCAACTTGACGACGTGCAGCTAAAGTGTTGTCCTTAGCTACTGTAACGAGCTTTTCTACTACACCTGAAATGAGTTTAGCTTTCTTTTCAGTTGTTTTGATTTCACCGTGGAGAATAAGTTGAGTAGCGAGGTCTCTGATTAAAGCCTTTCTACTAGACATATCTCTGTTTAATTGAGTATATTGATTTGACATAATGTTCTCCTACTGCTTGTTATTGAAACCAAGTCCAATTTCAGCAAGTTTGTCTTTGATTTCTTTTAATGATTTCTTACCAAGATTTCTGATCTTCATCATATCTTCTTCGTTTTGATCAACGAGGTCTCTAACAGTATGAATACCAGCTCTCTTTAAGCAGTTATAACTTCTGATACCGAGATCTAAATCTTCAATTGGTTTATCAGGAAGTGCGCTTTCTTCTTCTCTTGGTTTTTCAATTATAGATACTTCTTCTTTAGCTTTATCAGATAAATCGAGTACACTTGATAATTGATCGATTAATATTCTTGCTGCACTTGCTACAGCGTGTTCTGGGCTAATACCACCATTAGTAGTAACGTCCATAACTAATTCTTCAAATGTTGGATCATCTTTAACCATGATCTTATTTACATTGTAACCAACTTTAACAACTGGTGTATAGATAGAGTCGATAGCGATAATACCAGGTTGAGCATTAGCTTTTTCTCTGTTTCTATCAGCGTTGTCATAACCTCTACCTTTAGCAGCCTTCATTTGAATTCTTAAATGTCCAGCATTTACTTTACAGATATATTGAGTAGGGTTAACTACTTCAACTTGTTCATCACAAAGGATGTCTTCTGCAGTAACTGTGTAAGGACCATCTACATCTATTTCAAGATGTTTTTCTGATACTTCATCAGAGAGGAATTTAAGGACTACATTTTTAAGATTAAGAATAATAGATGTTACATCTTCTACAACTCCTGGAATTGATGTGAATTCATGTTGAACACCATCAATTTCAATTGAGATGATTGCTGCACCAGGAAGAGATGCAAGAAGTACTCTTCTTAATGCGTTACCAATAGTTTGGCCATAACCTCTTTCAAGAGGTTTTAAAGTAAATGTACCTCTTTCAGGGTTTTCTTTGTCAAGCTCAAATCTAGCCTCTGGCTTTAAGAACTTGGTTACACTATAAGATGTGTTTTTTGTAGATTCTTGATAATCTTGATAATCGTTGAATTCATCCATAAATGAACCTCCTTATTATCCTCTAGGTCTCTTAGGTGGACGGCAACCGTTGTGTGGAATTGGTGTTACATCATAGATAGCTGTAATTTCAAGACCAGCAACAGCGAGTGATCTAATAGCGGTATCTCTTCCAGGTCCTGGACCTTTCACAGAAACTTCTACCTTTTTCATACCAG
Organism: Gammaproteobacteria bacterium; assembly: GCA_024691665.1. Taxonomy (GTDB): domain Bacteria; phylum Bacillota_I; class Bacilli_A; order Izemoplasmatales; family UBA1188; genus UBA1188. Next base: position 5,441 of record JAILNJ010000055.1, read on the forward strand.
CATCCATAGCGCTCTTTGCAGCAGCTTCAGCAGCTAGGCCTGCAGCGAATGGTGTTGATTTCTTTGAACCTTTATATCCTACAGCACCAGCACTGCTCCAAGAAACTGCGTTTCCATCTGGATCAGTAATTGATACGATAGTGTTATTGAATGTAGCGTGAATGTGTGCGATACCGTAAGGGATATTTTTTCTAACTTTTCTTTTTCTTGATACTTGTGCCATTGTTATTTTCCTCCCCTACTATTTCTTCTTATTAGTAACAGTCTTTCTAGGACCTTTTCTAGTTCTAGCGTTGTTTCTAGTATTTTGACCTCTAACAGGAAGTCCACGTCTATGTCTTTGGCCTCTGTAGCAGCCAATATCTAATAAACGTTTAATATCATTAGTGGTGTCTCTTCTTAAGTCACCTTCAATTTTAAATTTTGCGACTTCAGTTCTTATTCTTGTAAGTTCGTCATCTGTAAGATTTTTTACTCTTGTGTCTTCTGAGACATTCGCAGCTTTTAAGACTTTCTTTGCTGTAGATAGACCAACACCATAAATATATGTTAGTGATACAACAACTCTCTTATCATTAGGAATGTCTACACCTACTATACGTGCCATATTCTAAATAATCTCCTTATTTACCCTGTCTTTGTTTGTGTTTAGGGTTTTCACAAATAACCATTACGACTCCATGTCTCTTGATTACTTTGCATTTGTCGCAAATCTTTTTGACCGATGGTCTAGTTTTCATATGCAACTAATCTCCTTATTTTGAATTGTATCTCCTCGTAATTCTGCCACGTGATGTGTCATATGTAGAAACTTCAATTCTGACTTGTTGTCCTTGTAAAATGCGTATGTTATTCATGCGGATTTTACCAGATACGTGAGCATGGATACGATGTCCATTTTTGAGTTCAACGATGAATTCTGTGTTTGGTAGAACTTCTACGACTGTTCCATCAAATTCAATTACGTCATCTTTTGGCATATAAGCCTAATCCTCCTAATTCTATCCTAAGAGGCCATAGAGATGTTTGGCCTCTTAGAATTTAAATATAGATTATCCATTAATAATATTAAGGATATCTTCAAATAGCTCGTCGCTATCTTTAGTTGAATCTACTGTATGAAGGAGTCCTTCATTTTGGTAGTATTCAATAAGTGGTTTAGTTTGGGCGTTATAAACTTTGAGTCTTTCTTTGATGGCTTCTTCTTTGTCATCTGCTCTCTGTATTATTTTACCACCACAAACGTCACACACGCCTTCAACTTTTGGATTATGATTACGAGTGTTGTAAATCATTCCACAAGTTTTACATACTCTTCTTGATGAAAGTCTCACTATAACGAGTTCATCACTAGTTTCGAGGTCGAATACCCCATCAAGTTTCATTCCAAGTTCTGCCATTGCAGATTTTAAGAATTTTGCTTGATTTACAGTTCTTGGATATCCATCAAATAGATAACTACTATTAGGATCTTTCTTAAGAACTGAACGGATGATTTCATTTGTAACTTCATCTGGAACAAGTAGTCCCTTACTGATATAACTATCAGCAAGAAGTCCAAGTTCTGTCTTTTCATGAATTTCGTTTCTGAAGATATCTCCAGTAGATAAATGAACAATGTTCATCTTTTCTTTAAATTCTTTAGCAACAGAACCTTTTCCTGCTCCAGGTTTTCCGAGTAATAAAATATTCATTTATTATTTTAAGAAACCTTCATACTTTTGATCTTGAACGTCAGTAGCTATTTGACGAGCAGTTTCGATAGCAACACCGACAACGATCATCATAGATGTACCACCAATTTCAATTGCACTAGATGCACCGAGCATTGATGCAATAGATGGAAGTGATGCTACAACAACTAAGTATATTGCACCAACGAGTGTAGTGTTGAATATAACTTTAGTTAAATATTGTTCAGTATCATATCCAGGTCTGATACCAGGAATATATGCACCTCTTTGTTGTAAATCTTCTGCTGTCTTTTGTGGATTGATTTGTAAGAATGTATAGAATACTGCAAAGAAGAATATTAATAATACATAGATTACATAACCAAGTACTGCAGATGATGAGAAGATTTGAGAGAGCCACATATAAGCTCCACCGCTTTGATTCATTCCAACGTAACCGATAATAGTTAGTGGAATACCCATAAGTGTTGCAGCAAAGATTACTGGAATAACTGATGCGCTGTTAAGCTTAATTGGGAATGTTGAATCTGATGCGCCTTGGAATTTAGCGCTTGATGGTCTGTTAGCGTATTGGATTTGAATCTTTCTTTGTGATCCTTCAAGGAATACGATTCCAATTAAGATTACGAAGAAGAAGAGTAATGATAGTCCAGCACTAACATACGCATTCCATTTAACTGATTCACCTGTAATATCACTGATTAATGTTTTGATATTTTCAGGGAATGAGATAACAATACCTATTGTGATTAATAGAGATGTACCGTTTCCTACACCAAATTGAGTAATAAGGTCAGCTAGCCAAATAGTGAATGCTGCACCAGCAGTTAATGTGATAGATACAGCGAAGAGTCCTAAGAATGATGTTCTTCCATATTGGAAGATAGTAGAACTCATACCAAATGTCATAGCGATTGATTGAATAAGGGCGATTACGATACCTAAGTATCTAGTAAGTTGTGATAACTTTTTACGTCCTTCTTCACCTTCTTCTCTCCACTCTGCTAGAGTTGGAATAATATCCATTTCTAGGAGTTCGACGATGATAGATGCAGTAATATAAGGGCCAATACCTAATGCAACAATTGAGTAGTTCCTTAAGGCATCACCAGTGAATGAGTTAATAATACCGATGAAGCCACTAGCGTCTGATGATGCGAATAATTGTACACCATCAACTGCAGGAATCATTGTGCAGATCTTATATACTAGGAAGATCCCCAAGGTAAAGAGGATCTTAAGCATCTCTTCCTTGTTTTTAAAGACCTTCTTAATTGTCTCCATTAGATTTCCTCTACTTTTCCACCTAAGGCTTCAATCTTTTCTTTAGCGCTTGCGCTAAATTTATTTGCCTTAACAGTTAACTTAACTTTAAGTTCACCATTACCTAAAACTTTAAGGCCTGAATATAATTCATTAACGAGTCCAGCTTCTTGTAATGCTTTAGCATCTACAACTGCACCTTCTTTGAAAGCGTTGAGATCTGAAACATTAACGATTGCATAGATAGTTTTACCAACATGAGTAAAGCCTCTCTTAGCTAGTCTCTTATAAAGAGGAGTTTGACCACCTGTAAATCCAAGTCTTGGTCCGCCTCCAGCTCTAGCGCCTTGACCTTTTTGACCACGGCCACTAGTTTTACCGAATCCACAACCATATCCTCTACCAATTTGTACAGAATTATGGAGTGATCCAGGAGTAGGTTTTAAATTATTTAATCCCATAACTATTTAACCTCCTCTACTTTTACTAAGTGTTTAACTTTTTCGATCATACCTCTGATTTGAGGTGTATCGTTTTTGATTACTGTTGAATGGAGCTTTTTAAGTCCTAAAGCTTCAACATTTTTCTTTTGTTCTGGAAGATGAGCGATAGTGCTCTTGATTAATGTGATCTTTAACATTATTTGAGTACCTTCCTTGATTCGATTCCTCTCATTTCAGCTACTTGTTCAACATTTCTGAGTTGTTTTAAGCCATCAAATGTAGCTCTAACAACGTTTACAGGAGTGTTTGAACCGAGACACTTAGATAATACATCTTCAACACCAGCGAGTTCCATAATAGCACGAACTGGTCCACCAGCTGAGATACCTGTACCAGGTACGGCTGGTTTTAGAAGAACTGAACCTGATCCATAGTGTCCAATAACTTCATGAGGTAATGTTGTTCTATATAGTGGAACTTTGATTAAGTTCTTTTCAGCATCCTTAGTTGCTTTCTTAATTGCATCTGGTACTTCATGAGCTTTACCAGTTCCAAATCCTACTAGACCTTTGCCATCGCCGATAACAACGAGAGCATTGAAACGCATTCTTCTACCACCCTTAACGACTTTAGTGATACGGCCAACTGATACAAGACGAGATTCATATGGAGAATCTTCTCTTTCTTCTTCTCTTCTTCTATCAGATCTTCTTGGACGATCTTCTCTTCTAGGAGCGGCTTCTTTAACTTCTTCTTGAGCTTCAGTAGCTTCAACTACTTCTTCTACTAATACTTTTTCTTCTGCCATAGTTTTTCTCCTTAGAATTTTAGTCCTGCTTCACGAGCAGCTTCAGCTAATGCTTTAACTCTACCATGATAGATATAACCACCACGGTCGAATACAACCTCAGTAATACCTGCCTTGAGTGCAGCTTCTGCTACTGCTTTACCAACAGCTTTAGCACCTTCAATGTTTGAACCATTTTTGAGCTTTAAGCTTGAAGCACTAACGAGTGTTACACCTTTAGTGTCATCGATTACTTGAGCATAGATATTTGTGTTAGAACGGAAGACATTTAATCTAGGACGAGCTTCAGTTCCACTTACTGTTTGTCTTACACGCGCATGTCTTTTAAGTCTTTGCGCATTAGAATCATAAATTTTAATCATGTTACTTAGCAGTCTTTCCTTCTTTTCTTCTTACATTTTCGCCTTTATATCTGATACCCTTTCCTAGATAAGGTTCAGGAGGTCTAACACCTCTAACACCGGCTGCGAATTCGCCGATAACTTGTTTATCATAACCTGTGATTACGATATCTGTTTGAGTTGGGAGTTCAACTTTTAAGCCAGCTGGAATCTCCATAACTACTGGGTTAGAATAACCAATAATTAAAGTTAATTGTGAACCAGCAGTTGTAGCACGGTAACCTGTACCCTTAATTTCAAGAGCAATCTTGAAACCTTCAGAGCAACCAACAACCATGTTATTGATTAGGGCTCTAACTGTTCCATGATAAGTGCTTGAGAATTGTGTTGGATTTTCAGGAAGTGATACATGTACTTGATTGTCTTTAACTTCGATTATTACATCATTTTTGAATTGGCGAGATAATTCGCCTTTAGGACCTTTAACAGTTACTAAGTTGTTTACAACTTCAACTGTAGTTCCTTGAGGAATGTTAATAGCCTTTTTACCAATACGACTCATAATATCCTCCTACCATACATAAGCGACAACTTCGCCGCCGAGTAATTGTTTTCTAGCTTCTTTGTCAGACATAATGCCTTTAGAAGTTGAGATAACAGCTACACCAAGACCGTTTAATACTTTAGGGAGTTTATCAGCTTGAGCGTAAACTCTAAGACCTGGTTTACTGATTCTCTTTAAACCTTGAATAACTCTTTCTTTATTAGATAAATATTTAAGAGTTACTACGATTTCGTTTCTGTGAGATACTTCGTTTCTCTTAACTTCGTATCCTTCGATATATCCTTCAACCTTTAATACATTTAAGATTTCTGTTTTAACCTTTGATAGAGGGATATTCACAGTCTTATATTTCATTGCGTTTGCATTTCTGATACGAGTTAACATATCTGCAATTGGATCTGTCATCATATTACTTTACCTCCTACCAACTTGATTTTGTTACTCCTGGGATTTGACCTTCAGAAGCTAATTCTCTAAAACAGATACGGCAAAGATGGAACTTTCTATATACTGCATGAGGACGTCCACATCTTTCACATCTTGTATATACTCTTGTTGAGAATTTTTGTGGTTTTTTAGATCTAACAACTTGTGATTTCTTTGCCATAGTCTACTCCTTGTGAGCGAATGGAACACCAATGAGCTTTAAAAGTTCACGTGCTTCTTCGTCAGTCTTAGCTGTTGTTACCATACAGATGTCAAGACCTCTAACCTTACTAACTTTATCTAAGTTAATTTCAGGGAAGATGATTTGTTCTTTAACACCAAGTGTATAGTTTCCTCTACCATCAAAGGCTTTATCAGATACACCTCTAAAGTCTCTAACACGAGGAAGAGTGATTGATACGAGTTTATCTAAGAACTCATACATTCTTTCACCTCTTAATGTAACCTTAGCACCAATCTTCATACCTTCACGAAGTTTGAAGTTAGCGATAGATTTCTTAGCTGTAGTGATAACTGGTTTTTGGCCAGTTAATTGAGTTAAATCAGATACTGCATCGTCTAATAATTTAGAGTTAGCGATAGAGTCTCCAACACCCATATTAACTACAATCTTAACCATCTTAGGGCACATCATAGGAGTTGAATAGTTATACTTTTCCATTAAAGCAGGTTGAATTTCATTGATATATTTTTCATGTAATCTATTCATACTTTTCACCTACTAGTCAATTTGTTCTCCAGTCTTTTTAGCAACTCTAACCTTACGAGTTACTTCTGGAGCACCTTTTTTCTTACCTTTTTCAGTTACAGTAGTGTAACCTACTCTAGTCTTAGTTTTATCTTTACCAACTACGAGCATAACGTTAGATGCGTCAATCTTTGCTGCTTTGTCAACGATTCCACCATCTGGGTTAGCTTGAGAAGGTTTTTGATGTACTTTGTTTACTCTTAAGCCTTCGCCTTCAAGAACAACTCTGTTTTCTTTAGTGAGTACAGCAACGATCTTACCAGTTTTACCTTTATCAACGCCACTTAATACTACTACTTGATCACCTTTCTTAAGTTTCATACTATCCTCCTATAATACTTCTGGAGCGAGAGATACGATCTTAGTGAATTGTTTATCACGGAGTTCTCTTGCAACTGGACCAAAAATACGAGTTCCTTTTGGATTCTTTTCAGCATCGATAATAACAGCTGCGTTATCATCAAATTTGATTGAAGAACCATCAGGTCTTTGGATGCTTCTTGTAGTTCTTACAATAACAGCCTTAACGATATCAGATGTTTTAACTACACCACCATTGTTAGATGATTTAACTGTAGCAACAATGATATCACCTACATGGGCGAACTTTCTGTGAGTTCCACCAAGTACTTTAATGCACATAATTTCTTTAGCGCCTGAGTTATCAGCGACTCTGAGTCTTGAGAATGATTGAATCATATTTGTTGTCTCCTATAATTGAACCTTCTTTTCAAGAACCTTAACTAAACGGAAACGTTTAGTGGCTGATAGAGGTCTACATTCCATGATTTGAACTGTATCACCAACGTGTGCTTCGTTGTTTTCGTCATGAGCATGGAACTTCTTAGTTTGCATAACTCTCTTAGAGTAGATAGGGTGTTTCTTGTCAGTAGTAACGAGTACAACGATTGACTTATCATTTTTATCTGATACAACTACACCAGTAAAAGTCTTTCTAGTTTCAGTTTCTCTTGCCATTGTTTAACCTCCTATCTTAAGCGTTTGCTCTCTCAGTTAATACTGTAGAGAGTCTTGCGATTGTCTTTTTAGTTTTGCTGATTTCAGCGGTATTTGTGAGCTTACCAGTAGCTTGTTCGAGTCTTAAATCAAATAACTTTTTCTTTAAATCTTTGATTTCTTTTTCGATTTCTTCATTAGTAAGCTTTCTAATTTCTTCAATTCTCATAGCTACTTAGTCTCCCTTTTGATTACTTTAGTGAGTACAGGAAGTTTTGCAGCACCAAGTCTGAATGCTTCTTTTGCTTGTTCTTCAGTTACGCCAGCAACTTCAAATAAGATAACTCCTTCTTTTACTACTGCTACATAACCTTCAACGTTACCTTTACCAGAACCCATACGAACTTCGAGTGGTTTCTTAGTTTTAGCTAAGTGTGGGAATACTTTGATCCATACTTTACCAGTTCTATCTAAATATCTAGTGATAGCAACTCTGCATGCTTCAAGTTGATTTGAAGTTACCCATGCACCTTCTTTTGCAACTAAACCGTAATCACCGAATGCGAGTTCAGTTCCACCTTTAGCGTGTCCCTCGAAAGAGATACGATGAGGTCTTCTATACTTAGTTCTCTTTGGTGTTAACATAGTCTTACTCCTCTACTCTTGGACGTTTTGGACCATTAGCTTGTGGGCGTCTTGGTCTAGCTGGTCTTTCTTCAGCTACGTCATCTTGTACTTTTCCCTTAAGCACTTCACCTTTATAGATCCATACTTTAACACCGAGAATACCATAAGTAGTCTTAGCTTCTGTATGAGCGTAATCTATATCAGCTCTTAAAGTGTGTAGTGGAACATTTCCTTCAGAATAACCTTCACTACGAGCGATTTCAGCTCCAGCGAGTCTTCCGCTAATTAATGTCTTGCATCCTTTAGCTCCAGATTTCATAGCTCTCATGATAGCGAGTTTTTGAACTCTTCTGAAAGATGCTCTGTTTTCAAGTTGGCTTGCAATATTCTTTGCAACTAAAGTTGCATCTAAGTCAGGGCGTTTAACTTCTCTAACATTTAAGAATACATTTTTGCCAGTTAATTTTGTGAGTTCATCAACAACTTCTTTCTTGATAGAGCCTTCTCTACCAATAACCATACCAGGTTTAGCAGTGAATACTGTAACGATAACTTTCTTGTTTGATCTTTCAATAACAGTTTTAGATACAGATGCGTTAACGTACTTCTTGTCGATGTACTTTCTAATCTTTAAATCTTCTTCTAAGAGTGTAGGAACTTCTTTTTGTGGAGCATACCATCTAGCATCCCAAGTTCTAATTACACCTAATCTTAAACCATTTGGATTTACTTTTTGTCCCATAATTATTCCCTCTCTCCTAGAGTGCAATGAATTGAGCAAGTTCTCTTAAGGATGGCGAAGCCTTGTCCTTTAGCATGAGGTTGCATTCTCTTCATTGTTGGTCCTTCATTTGCGAAACATTCTTTAACATAGAGTTTAGATTCTACCATGTTGAAGTTGTTTACAGCGTTTGCTTTAGCAGCATATACAACTTTATATACTTCTTTAGCAGCGCCTCTATTTAAATTCTTAAGAATAGCTAATGCTTGATCAACATCTTTTCCTCTAACGAGGTCTAATACTAAACGAGCTTTTCTAGGAGCTATTCTAACTAAACTTACACTTGCTTTTGCTTCCATGTGTTCCTCCTAGTCATCACCAGATGTATGTCCCTTGAATTGTCTAGTTGGAGCAAATTCACCGAGTTTGTGTCCAACCATATCTTCAACTACATATACTGGAACGTGTTGTTTACCATTGTGAACGGCAATTGTTAAACCGATCATTTCTGGGAGTATTGTTGATGATCTTGACCAAGTTTGAATAACTTTCTTGTTCTTTTGTGCTTGAGCTTCTCTAACTTTCTTTAGTAAAGCTTCTTGAACGAATGGTCCTTTTTTAACTGATCTTGACATAATATCACCTACTACTTACCATTTCTTCTTCTTACAATGTACTTGCTTGAAGGATTCTTCTTGCTTCTTGTCTTAACGCCAAGAGCTTTCTTACCCCATGGAGTCATTGGAGATGGATGTCCAATTGGTTGACGTCCTTCACCTCCACCATGAGCGTGGTCATTAGGGTTCATAACAGAACCTCTAACTGTTGGTCTAACACCTTGATGTCTAACTTTACCAGCTTTACCATAGTTAACTAAAGCGAGTTCAGCGTTGCCTACTACACCAACTGTAGCACGGCAAGTGTTTCTAAATCTTCTAACTTCGCCGCTTGATAAACGAATAATTACGAAGTCACCATCTTTACCAAGAATTTGAGCGCTTGTACCAGCACTTCTAACAAGTTGTCCACCTCTTCCAGGTGTGAGTTCAAGGTTATGGATGAGTGTACCGAGTGGCATATTGCCAACTGGGAGTGAGTTACCAACTTTGATATCTACGTTGTCACCAGATACAACTTTGTCACCAACTTTTAATCCTTCTGGAGCGATGATGTATCTCTTTTCTCCATCTGGATAGTTAATTAAAGCAATGAATGAAGTTCTATTTGGATCGTATTCAATAGTTTTAACTACACCTTCAATATTGTCTTTGTTACGACGGAAATCAATAATTCTATATCTTCTCTTTTCAGCGCCACCTTGATGTCTTACAGTGATTCTACCTTGATTGTTTCTACCACTGTTCTTCTTGAGGGCTACTGTTAATGACTTCTCAGGAGTTGAAGTAGTGAGTTCTGAATAATCAAGAACTGCTGCACCTCTTGTACCTGGAGTCATAGGTCTATATTTTCTAATTCCCATAATTCACCTACTACTTAGTAAAGATTTCAATCTTGTTTCCTTTTTCTAAAGAAACGATTGCTTTTGTTACGGCTGGAAGATAACCTGTATATTTTCCAACTCTCTTTTCTTTCTTTAAACCATTAATAAAGTTAACATTTAAAACTTTAACATTAAATAATTCTTCAACTGCAGCTTTAATGTCAGTCTTAGTGGCTTTTCTATCTACTTCGAAAGTATATTTGTTAGCTTCAACAAGCTTCATACTTTTTTCTGTAATGATAGGACGTTTAATTACATCATAACTATTCACTGAGGGCCTCCTCGAAGTATTTAACTACTTCTTTAGTTACTACTAGTGAATCAGCATCTAGAATATCGTATACGCTTGTATGTTGATCTGTACATACGAATGCATAACTTAAGTTTCTAGTTCCGAGTTCTACTGTTTCGTTGAAGTCATGAAGAACAACCATAGTTTTGCCTTCTGCCTTAATAGCATTAAATACTTCAACTACATTCTTTGTCTTAGCTGCTTCGATTTCGAATGCGTCTAATACAAATAATTTCTTGTTTCTAAGTTTTTCACTTAAAGCAATTCTTAGAGCTTGACGACGAACTTTTCTATTAACATCGAATGAGTAATCTCTTGGATGTAATTCGAATACGTGTCCTCCACCTCTGTATTGTGGAGCTCTAATTGTTCCTTGACGAGCATGTCCAGTACCTTTTTGTCTGTAAGGTTTCTTACCTCCACCAGATACTTCAGCTCTGTTCTTAGTTTGGCTTGATCCATGACGCATAGCTGCTGTTTGAGCTTTAACTACATCATAAATAATTTGATCATTCCATTCTTGTCCAAATACTTTGTCTTGAAGTTTGAGAGATGAAACAACTTCACCCTTAACGTTTAATACATCAATTTTTGCCATTGTCTATTCCTCCTACTTCTTAACTGCGCCTTTAACGAATACTAAACCTTTTTTAGGTCCAGGTACGTTACCTTTAACGAGGATTACATCCTTGTCAGCGAGCACTTCTACAACTGCGAGGTTTTGAACAGTTCTAGTCCAAGCGCCCATATGAGATGGCATCTTCATACCTTTGTAGATTCTGTTTGGAGCGATTGCACCAAGAGAACCAATTCCTCTGTGGTATTTAGAACCGTGAGCCATAGGACCTCTATGTTGGTTGTTTAACTTAATTAAACCAGCATAACCTTTACCTTTAGCTGTAGCTGTTGCATCAACGAATTCACCTTTAGCGAATGCATCAACACCAATCTTTTCACCAACTTTAACTGATACTTCTTCGCTTCTAACTTCTTTTAAGAAACGCTTAGGTGTTGAACCAGCTTTCTTAGCATGAGCGATTTCAGCTTTAGTTGATACTCTTTCTTTCTTGTCTTCGAAGCCTAATTGATAAGCACTGTATCCATCTGTTTCAGCAGTCTTAACTTGAAGTACTGTGTTTCCACCTTTAGCTTCAAGAACAGTTACTGGACAGATTGAACCGTCTTCAAGAAAGATTTGAGTCATTCCAACTTTTCTCATTAATAAACCTTTTTTCATGAGAGTCACCTACTTTACTTGAATCTCTACTCCGCTTGGGAGTTGAAGTTTCATTAGTACATCAACTGTGGCTTGAGTTGGACGGTTAATGTCTATTAATCTTTTGTGAGTTCTTCTTTCGAATTGCTCTCTACTATCCTTATTGACATGTGGTGATCTTAAGATTGTGAACACTTCTCTGTCAGTAGGTAGTGGTACTGGTCCGTTAACTTGTGAACCAGTTCTTTTAGCTGCTTCTACGATTCTTTTAGCTGATTGATCTAAAAGTTGTGCATCGTAGCTTTTGAGCTTAATTCTGATTGCTTTTTTTGCTACCATTGTGTTGTTTTCTCCTTTTTAGAATGTATTATGAATGAGAGTTCCCTGCTACTAAGACAACACTTTCCCGTGTAGCAGCAACATCCCTTTCACTGTATGCGCGCTTTCGCACGCGTTATATATTTTATACTATATATCAATATAAATCAAGTACTAATTTTCACTATTTTTATATTTATATATATAAATATA
>JAILNJ010000168.1 GCA_024691665.1 Gammaproteobacteria bacterium
TATGAACTCTTATCTTTCTCTATTAGAATGACTATTATTAGATCTAATATAGAAAAAGAGATTAAAGAGCCAAAACAACCTAATCTAGAAAAGGTTAAAGAATTTATTAAAAGTATTCCTTTTGAACTAACTATAGATCAAAAGAATGCGGTTAATACTATATTTAGTGATATGAGATTAAACCATCCAATGTCTACACTCCTTGAGGGTGATGTTGGAAGTGGTAAAACAATTATCGCAATTATCTCTATCTATGCGGCAGTAACCGCAGGATCACAAGCTTTAGTAATGGCACCAACTGAAGTATTATCATTCCAACATTATGAAAACTTTAAATCGTATTTTAAAGATTTTAATGTGAGAGTTGAATGCTTAACTTCATCAACTAAAACAAAAGATAGAGAGGCAATTCTATCTGGCCTTAAGAATGGTGAAATTGATGTAGTAATTGGTACACATTCATTATTAAATAATGAAGTACAATTTAAAAACTTAGGATTTGTCGTATGTGATGAACAACATAAGTTCGGTGTAGAACAGAGAAAAATTATTAGAGAAAAAGGTAATAATCCAGACGTTCTATATATGACCGCAACTCCAATTCCAAGAACCTTATCTCTTACACTTTTTAATGATATGAAACTAGTTAGTGTGAAGACTATGCCTAAAAATAGAAAGAGTATCATCACTAAGATTCATACTTATAAAGAATATTTAAAAGTATTAGAGTTCGTTGAAGAAGAATTAAAAGAAGGTCGTCAAGCTTATTTTGTATCACCATTAATTGAAGATGATAGTGAAAACTCAAATGTATTAAAGGTAAAGACTGATCTTGAATCATACTTCAAAAATTATAGGATTGGACTCCTTCATGGTAAGATGACATCTGAAGAAAAAGAAGATGTCATAAATAAATTTATGAATCATGAAATAGATATTCTATCTTCTACCACAGTAATTGAAGTAGGTATTAACAATCCAAACGCATCAATTATGGTTATTCTTGATGCTTCATCATTTGGATTATCTAGCTTACACCAATTAAGAGGAAGAGTAGGAAGAGGTAGCGATACTGGATATTGTTTCCTCCTTGTATCTAAGAGCGATCAAATAGATAAGCTTAAGATACTAGAAGAAACGCAAGATGGATTCTTAATTAGTGAAGAAGATTTAAGACTAAGAGGTCCTGGAGATTTCTTAGGTGTTAATCAATCAGGTAAACTTAATTTTAGATTTGCGGACTTTATTAAAGATAAAAGAATACTTGAAAACGCAATAAAAGATGCAAAAGAGTTAGTAAAGAATTATAATATATATACGTATTATAATTCGCATCTATATAGTGATAAATTTGATTAATTGATAAACTGTATACGGAGGATAAAAAAATGATTAGAGTAGCAGTAGACGCAATGGGTGGAGATTTTGCACCACAAGAACCAGTATTAGGCGCAATGGAAGCCGTTAAAAAATGCGATGATATTGTAATAACATTATTCGGTAGAACTGAAGAAATTAATAAATATTTGAAACCACACGATAGAATTAAGGTAGTAGATGCTAGAGATGTTATCCCTATGGGAGAACATGATCCAGTTAGAGCTATTAGAACTATGAAGGATTCTTCAATGGTTAAAGCTATGACTGCAGTAGCACAAGGTGAAGCTGATGCATTCTGTTCAGCTGGTCCTACTCAAGCACTTGTTATTGGTGCTCACTTAATTATTAGAAGAATGGAAGGATTTAAGCGTCCTGCTTTAGCACCTTTTATTCCTTCATTTGCTGGTGGTAACACTATCATTCTTGATAGTGGTGCAAACCTTGAAGTTAAACCAGAACAACTCTTACAACAAGCTTACTTCGCACATGTTTACGCAAAAGAAGTAATGGGTATTAAAGATCCTAAAATTGGACTATTAAATATTGGTACTGAAGAAGGTAAGGGAAGAGTATTTGAAAATGAATGCTATAAACTTTTAAGTGAATCAGACCTTAACTTCGTTGGTAACGTAGAACCTAAAGAAATTTTAAATCCACCATGCAATATCTTAATTTCTGATGGATTTACTATGAATATCTGTGTTAAAACCCTAGAAGGAACTGCTAAAACTATGGGAGCTATGCTTAAACGTAGTTTAATGAGTTCATTCTTTAGTAAGATTGGCGCATTATTTGCTAAGAAGAGTTTAGATAAATTTAAAAAGGATATGAATCCAGATGATGCATCTGCTGCTATGGTATTTGGTACTAAATACCCATGCGTTAAAGCACATGGATCATCTAATAGAATTGGCTTTAGTTATGGTATCTTACTTTCTGCATCTGTCGCAAGAGAAGGTGTAATTGAAAAAGTAAGTAAAGCCTTAAAAGATTCTATGCCTCAAGGTGAGACAAATGAGTAGACATCCACTAGAAGAATACTTTGATATAACTTTTAATGATATAAGCTTACTTGAAACTGCATTAACTCATTCATCATATTCTAATGAATTCGGTGGTAAAAACAACGAAAGATTAGAATTTGTAGGAGATGCAGTTGTAGACCTTTTAATTGGCGAATATTTATTTAAAAATACTCCTGAAAAAGAAGGTCAATTAACTAAGAAACGTGCGAATATCGTATGTGAAAAATCTCTATCATACTATGCATCACTATTCCATCTTGAAGATTATCTTAAACTTGGAAAAGGTGAAGAAAAGACTGGTGGTAGAGAAATGGATTCAATTAAGTGTGACTTATTTGAAGCCTTTATTGGAGCTATTTTTATTGATCAAGGACTAGATTCTTGTCGTAAAGTAATCAATAAAATAATTATTCCAAATCTAGATTATGCATTTAAAGAAACAATCGACTACAAGACAATGCTTCAAGAATATGTTCAAGCTGAAAAGAGAATGCTTAAATATGAACTTGTTAAAGTAGAAGGCAAACCTCATGATAGAGTATTTACTTTTAAAGTAATTATGGATGAAGATATTGTTCTTGGTGTAGGAAAGGGAAAGAGTCACTTAGAAGCTGAGATGGCCGCAGCCAAAGAAGCACTAAGTAAACTCGCGGTTAAATAATATGAAAAAAGAAACTCAATTATTAATTAAATTAATAGATGATGATATGGTTAATGTGAATGCCTTATTAATTAAGAATTATAGAGGTCTTCATATTACTGAAAAAGATATCATAGTTTTATCTATGCTTTCACGCCAAGATATTAAAGGTAACCGTGTCTTCAGTTCTAAGAATATGAGTAAGAAGATTGGTCTTGAAATAGATGAATTCTGTAACTCTATCGATAAACTTGAAAGTAGAAACTATATCAAGATTGAAGAAGGAACATCTCCAAAGACTGGTAAGATTGTTGAATATTTCTATTTAGATGGATTCTATGATGCGCTCGCAGAACTCTATCTTGAAAAGATAAGAAAAGAGAATGAACAAAAGAACCAATCTTTTGAAGAAGAAATAACTAACTTATTTGAAAGAACTTTTGAAAGACCTCTCACAGTTAGTGATGCTGATGTAATTAGAAAATGGTCTATGGAAGGTGACTATAAATTAGAAGAAATCAAAACTGAGATTTTAGCTGCTGCTAAAGTAGGTAAGTTCTCACTTAAGTATGTTGATTCAAAGTTAGTTAAGAAACATATTGAAACCGAAAATAATAAAGAATATACAAATCAATCCACAGTAATTAAAGAATTAAGCGAAAAATGGAAAAAGTAACTAAGGATGAACTTATTTCTTATTTGGAAAGTCTTCATAACGATGCGAAATGTGCATTAAACTATACTAACGATTATGAATTATTAATCGCTATTATTCTTAGTGCCCAAACAACTGATGAATCAGTTAATAAAGTAACTCCTATACTATTTAGTAAGTATAAGAATATAGAAGACTTATCTAACGCAGATCAAAGTGAAGTTGAATCTATAATTCATTCAATTGGTCTTTATAAGAATAAATCCTCAAACATTATTAAATGTGCACAAAAATTAAACGAAGACGGATATAAGAATATTCCTGATTCATTTGATTATTTAATAACTCTTCCAGGAGTTGGAAGAAAAACCGCAAATGTATTCCTCGCTGAATACTATAATAAGAATACACTTGGAATAGATACACATATCTTAAGGATATCTAAGAGATTAAGAATATCCAAAGAAGATTCGGATGTCTTAAAAGTAGAAAAAGACTTAAAAGAATTTATTGGTGATTATCCTACTAAGAAATTCCATCATATGATGATTGTCTTTGGAAGAAATGAATGTACCGCTAAAAAGCCATTGTGTAAAGACTGTAAAATAAAAGAAAAATGTATAACTGGGCATAATGAATAATTATGCCTTTTTATATAAATTGGTTCAAAAAATGAATATTTTTTTCAAATTCAGGGATATTGCAGGGC
Organism: Gammaproteobacteria bacterium; assembly: GCA_024691665.1. GTDB lineage: Bacteria > Bacillota_I > Bacilli_A > Izemoplasmatales > UBA1188 > UBA1188. The sequence goes on from JAILNJ010000168.1 coordinate 4,410, forward strand.
CACATTAAAAGTGATAAAAAGAGAATGTGGAGGCAAAAATGAATATAAATAAATTATTAGTTGCTGTTAAAAAAGAAACAGAAAGAACTTCTAAAGAGATCACATCTTATACTATAGGAGCTCTTGCGAGAAAAAGAAGACTAGAAAAGAAACTCACACTAAGTGAAGTCTCTAAAGATATATGTAGTATTTCTTACCTTTCTAAAATTGAATCTAATAAAATCATCCCTAATAAAAGATGTCTTGAATTATTAATGGAGAGAATTGATATATCTAAATGGGAAATATATGCACTTGAAAACTGTGATTCTATCATGAAAGAATTAGTTAATGCATTTCTTTATGGTAATACTCAAAAGTTAAAAGAGATGTTTGATGATGCGATGACTACTGATAATAATCAATGTACTGATATTATTAAGATTGCTTATTATCTATATATTAATGATTTAAGTAATGCAGAGACTTTAATATCTGAAAATCTTAGTATCCCAGTATCTATGAGTAAATCAATATTATATGTATTTAATTATCTAGCGGGATTCTATCTTACTTTAACTAATGAACTTGATGAAGTTGAAAAGATTCTAAAGAAATCAAAAGAAGCATATTTCTCTGATGAACTTTCACTCTTATTTCAAGAATTAGGTTTTATTTATTATGTGAAGTGTGGTAGATCAATTCTTGCGAAGAAAGCTCTAGATTATATAGTTAATGAATATAAGAATAGGATGTTATTCCATAGACTTGAAAGATGTAATCTATTTTATTCATATTTACTTCTTAATGAAGGTGAATATGATGAAGTAATAACTGTGTGTGATAATCTTCTTTATAGCTCAAAAATCTGCGATTATGAGCTATATAACTATATTATGGCTAAAGCTTTATACCTATCAGATAAAAAGTTGTCATGTATTCAGTATATTGATGAACTAGATAAAAGAAGTAAATATTATCCTTTAATCGCAGATATAAAATATGAACTATCTAATGATAAAGATAAAGTAATAGAAGAAATGAGTGAAGTAAGTCTTAAAGGATATACATTCTATATTGAATACTTCATGAAGAATAAATCTGGTACATTAACTAGAAACTTCTTTGAAGGAAAACTTTATATGTCTTACTACAATTCAAATGATATCTACATTAGAATTGATATGCTTAAGAAAGAAAGAGATTATTTAATCTCAAATAAGAAGTATCGTGACGCAGTATATTTAACTAAGAAAATAGAGAAAATAAAAAATAAGAGCCTGGATTTATAAAATCACAGGCTCATATTCTTCTTTACTGAGATCGTTTGATAAGCAATAGATTCTAGAGAAATCTAGTTCTCTATATATCCCACCATTCATATTCGTTTTAATTGAACTGATGATAGTAGTTTTTCTTTTTATTATTTTTAAAATGTCTTGTCCATTTTCGTTA
>JAILNJ010000008.1 GCA_024691665.1 Gammaproteobacteria bacterium
GATATTGAAGATGATGTAGTTATTTATGCTAATGCCACTATTTTAGGTGGTAATACTGTAATTAAGAAGGGTTCAGTAATCGGAGCTAATGCCTGGATTACTGAAACTGTAGATGAAAATAGTGTAGTTGGACATCATAAGGAGGCAAAAGATGAATAAGAATAATCAAGATAAAGCTGGTTTAATATTTCTCCTTCCTGTAATGGGAATGATTACTTTTGCAGCACTTATTGGAACAAATGCTATTGATACAAGTGATTTCTTTATTGTAGTTAAAGGCATCGCTATTATCTTTGCTTTATTCATTATTTCTGCATTTTTGCATACAGCTATAAAAACAGCTCAAGCAAATAGTAAAAGTAATGCTCCTAAGAATGATAAAGATAATACTGAATATAATCATAATAGAACATTCCATAGATCTGAATTTGATAGACTTGGAATAGATATGAAAGAATTTGCTATTGATAAGAATCAATATAAGAAAGATGCTCCATCAACTAAAACTACTAAAAACAATAAACCTGTTCAAAAGGTAGTTGAAGAAGAAATTAAAGAAGAGGAACATGAAGATATCTTAAAGAAAGTTATTAGTGAATTTGGTGAATCTGAATTCTCTAATTGGAGAGAAACATATGAAGCAAGACAAAATAGCTCTTTTGATGTAAAAGGAGATAAATAATGAAACTAGTCCTTGTAAGACATGGCGAACCAGATTATACAAAAGTGCTTGCTGCTGGACATATTGGTATGGGTGTTGAGCTTGCTGAATTAACTGAAAGAGGAATTTCACAAGCTGAAAATGCATCACACGATCCAAGACTTAAAGGTGCAGAAGTGATTATTTCAAGTCCTTATACAAGAGCTTTAGAGACAGCCGCTATTATCTCAAAGAACACAGGATTAAATATTATTATCGAAAATGGACTCCATGAATGGTGTCCTAATCTTCCATGCAAAAGAAAGAACATTCCATTTAGACAAATATTTAAAGAAATGAAAGAAAGAAATGGTAAATGGGATAAGACTTGTAAAACTAGATGGGAAGAATTTGATGAAGTAGGCGATAGAGCATTTAATGCTTTAAGAAAATATATTGGTAAATATGAAAAGGTAATTGTTGTTGCCCATGGTTTTGTATTTAATCAATTCATATTCAATCCAACACTAGAACATTGTGGCATTCAAGAATATGAATTTACTAAAGATTCAAAACCTTTAGGATATATTTGGCCATTCCCAGGGAGGGAACATAGATAATGAGTAAAAGTTATGTAATCGTGTTCGATATCGGAACACAATCAACAAGATGTATGTTAATTAGTAATGAAGGTGAAATCGTTGCTCAAGCTAAATCTAAATATGATAAACCATATTATTCATTGAAGCTTGGCTATGCAGAACAATCATTTGATTATTACTATGAGCACTTTAAGAAAGTATCACTAGAAGTTAAAGAAAAAGCTAAAGATTTATGGGATAAAGCAATAGCTGTATCTTTTACAACTATTAGAGATACATTCACAACAACTGATGAATCTGGTAACCCTACTAGAGACTTTATTCTCTGGTTAGATGGTAGAAGAGCTAACACTGATAAACCACTTCCACCACTTCAAACTATTTTATTTAAATTAGTTGGAATGGAATACTGTGTTAAGCAACAAAGACTTTTATGTCGCCAAACTTGGATTAAACAAAATGAACCAGAAATCTGGGATAAATCAGCTAAGTTTGCGTCTTTAGGCGCAATCCTTAACTCTAAGTTAACTGACAACTTATGTGAAGTTGAGGCTTCGTGTATTGGACACGTTCCTCATGACTATAAGAAAGGTGGATGGCTTAAAAAGAGTGAACTCACATATCCTTTATATGATTTAAGTCCTGATAAACTTCCAGAACTTAAAGAAACATTATCTGTGATTGGAACTATTACCGAAAAGTGTAGCAAAGAAACTGGTCTTAAAGTAGGACTTCCAGTAATTGGAAGTGCTGCAGATAAAGCATGTGAACTTGCTGGTTCTGGTGTTAAAGATGATAAAGCCGCTGAACTGGCATTTGGCACATCTGTATCTATTGAATATCTAACTGATAAATATATTGAACCAGATCCATTTATGCCTGCATATCCTTCACTAAATCCTAAAAAATTTATTAGTGAAGTTCAAATCTATAGAGGCTGTTGGATGATTAGCTGGTTCATTGAAAACTTCTGTACTAAAGAAGAAAAAGAAGCTATTGAAAAAGGTGTTTCAACTGAAGAGATTTTAGATAGCCACTTAAAAGATGCGCCAATTGGTTCTCAAGGTTTAGTACTCCTTCCATATTGGAATCCTCCACTAACTAATCCAGAACTTCGTGGAACCATTATGGGATTCCTTCCAGACCACAATAAATATCATCTTTATAGAGCAATTCTTGAAGGTATCGGATATACACTTTATGAAAACTATCTAAAACTTGAAAAACGTACAAAACAACATATTGATTATTTTGTAATCTCTGGTGGAGGATCATCATCTGATGAAATCTGCCAAATGATGAGTGATATCTTAGGTAAAGAAATAAGAAAACCTAAAGAGTTTGAATCAACATCTTTAGGTTGTGCTTTAGGAACATTTGTCGCTTGTGGAGTATATAAATCTTTTGAAGAAGCTACAGAAAAGATGATTTCTTATAAGAAGTCATTTAAGCCAAATGAAGAAAACCATAAGTTATATATGGAAGTATATAATAAGATATATAAGAATATATTAAAGAAAGTTAGTCCAGTATATAAAGGCTACTATAAGCTTCCTGAATAATAACAAAAGAGACCGTCGTGGTCTCTTTTGCTATTCTATATCTATTATGTAATTTAATATTGATAGAAGTGATATAGTCGCAGTTTCTGATCTTAAGATTCTATTTCCTAATGAAATAGGAGTAAAACCATTAGCTTTTAAAGTTTCAAATTCATCCATAGTGATTCCGCCTTCAGGACCAATCACTATTTTTATTTTAGATGCGTTTAATACTTTATCTTTAATCTCAGATAATGATTTAGTATTTTCTTCCTTTTCCCAAGCTACTAGGCCAATTTCGCCTTCTTCAAGCTTTATATCTTTCACATTAACTGGACTTA
>JAILNJ010000078.1 GCA_024691665.1 Gammaproteobacteria bacterium
TACATCTGAGATAAATGGTCTATTCCTAGCGTTTATCTTTACAGTAGTGATAATTATAGGAGGAATTATAAAGATGGAATTATTCCCATATGCATTCTTATTCATCCTAGTATTCTCACTTATGTATGCACTCATAAATGCATATATGCTTAAGAAGAATATATACGCATTCTTCGAAGATATTGAACTATAGGTGATTTTATGAAAAAGAGTTTAATAATTGTACTTCTTGTAGTTGCGGTAGTTTCAGTATTTGCGCTAGGTATCTTAATTCCTAAAATTGAACAAACAATAGTAACGGTTAAAGTTACCGGAGTAGAGTTCACTAATGCAGATATAACAATAAAGAAAGATAAAGATAATAACCCACTAAAAGATGACAATGGTAATGATTTTAAAATTATAAATTTAGAAGAAGGTGTTACATCTTATCAAATCGAATGGAAAGTATATCCATACGATGAAGAGAATAAGAAGAGCGGAGCAACAACTCCTGACGTCACATTCCAAGTAATGGGAAGCAATAAGGTGACAATCACTTCTGATGGTCTCTTAACACTACCAGCAGAGTTAACTAAATCTTTATCTGTCACAGTTAAAGTTACAACTACTGATGGAAATAAATCTGACTATGTCGAGATATTTATCAAGCATGAGAATATTCATGTGATTGATGATTAATATAGATAATAAAGGGAGGAAATATATATGAAAACTATTAAGGGGAAGCTTTTAGCTTTACTTCTTATTCTAATTTCTGTATTCACTCTTGCGAGTTGTAAGGATAAGACTTATACATTAAGTTTCGTTACAAATCGTGAAGGATTAACTGTTGAACCACTTACAGTTAAGAAAGAAGAAGAAATTAACCTTAGAGATAGTAAATATCAACTTACCGCTGAAGGTTTTGTATTTAAAGGATGGTTCTTTGATGCTCAATTAACTAATATGGCATTAGTATTCAACCTAGAAGAAGATACTACTGTATATGCTAAATGGGCTAGAATCAACACTGTTACATTTGACTCTAACGGCGGAACAGCAGTTCAACCAGTTAAAGTTGAAACAGGCAGTACTTTAGATCAACCTCAAGCACCTACAAAAGAAGGTTTCAAATTTGTGGGATGGTACAAAGAAGCTGAATTAACTAACAAATTCAATTTTGAAAACACTGAAATTAATAATGATATAACTTTATATGCAAAATGGAATGCTATTTATACAGTTACTTATCACACAAATGGTGGAAGTGAAATTGAACCTACAAAAGTGGAAGTAGGAAAGAAATTTAATTTACCAGAAAATCCAACTAGAGATGGTTATAGATTTGATGGCTGGTATAAGGATGCGGATTTATCTCAAGCATTTGTTAATACTGGTGATATCACATCTAACCTTGATTTATATGCTAAATGGACAGGTAATGCCTATACAGTAATCTTTAATGCAAATGGTGGTAGAGGTAATATGGCTCAACAATCACTTGTATATGGAACTGAATCACAATTATCTAAGAGCATATTTACGAGAGTTGGTTATGAATTCAAGGGTTGGGCTTTAAGTGCAACTGGCGAAAAAGAATTAAATGATGAACAATTAGTATCTACATTAGCTAAGACTGGTTCTGTAACTTTATATGCAGTATGGGAAAAGGTTGAATATACTTTAGTATTCTTACCAAACTATGCAGAACAAAAGAATACTCCAGAAACAATTGATGATGTAAAGATCAAAATTGACGGCTCAGTAGATTTAACTAGAGTTCTTGCTGATTTAGATCACTATACATTCTCTAAATGGACTTTAGATACTACAGATTCAACTAAAGATTATGCAGTTGGCTCTACATTCATCTTAACTGAAGATATTATTTCAGCTTACGCTAACGAAAATAAACAAGTTAAATTATTTGGCTTATGGAATCCTAAGAAGTATTCGGTAGAATTCGTAGGTGGTGAAGGTGCAACAGGTTCTATGACTGCACAAGAGTTCACTTATGGTGTTTCAACTGAATTAACACACAATGCATTCGAAAAAGAAGGATTCTTCTTTGTAGGTTGGAAAGACCAAGATAATAATGAATATACTGACGGTGAATCTATTAGTGCTTCTAAGAACTTAACACTCACTGCTCAATGGTATGATGCTGTATTAACAGTTTCATTCAATGCAAATGGCGGAACTGGAACTATGGCAGCTCAAAACTTAGCAGTTAATCAAGCAACCGATAAAGCAGAAGGAAAGATTAACGCTAACGTATTTACTAAAGTTGGTTATGAATTCGCAGGTTGGGCTTTAAGTGCAACTGGTGAAAAAGCATATGAAGATAAAGATGATATTTCAATTGAAACTAATATTGAATTATTCGCTTTATGGAAGAAAGCTAATTATACATTAAAGTTCAATGGAAATGGCGGAACAGCTATTTCACCTATGGCTGATATTGTAGGTCAAATTGGTGATAGTGCTAATCTTCCAAATAATACATTCCAAAAAGCACACTTTGTATTCAAGGGTTGGGCTTTATCACCAAATGGTGTTAAAGCATTCGATAATGAAGCTTTAATGGAACTCAATGAAACCACTATTCCTGCATTTGATGCAAATAAGACACTAACATTATATGCTGTGTGGGAAGCTGCAACATATGTAGTTACATTCAATCCAAATGGTGCAACTGGCGAAGCAACAACTCAAACATTCACATACAATGTAGCTCAAGCTTTAACTGCTAATTCATTCTCAAGAGATGGTTATAAGTTTAAAGGTTGGTCATTAACTGCTGATGGTGCAGTATTATATCAAAACTCAGAAGAAGTATATATTGAAGAAACTACATCTTTATATGCAATTTGGGAAATGGTATTAACTAGAGTTGTTGTTGTTAGAACTGATGGTTATAATGCAAATACATC
>JAILNJ010000071.1 GCA_024691665.1 Gammaproteobacteria bacterium
ACCATTTATCTCAGATGTAAATATATTTTTATTATCTTTTATTGAATTAGTTGTTGCATATTCAGATATGTAAGGACTCTTAATATCAAGGACAACTGATCTGAAAACTAATCCAATATTAGTAATAATCGAAATTAAATAAGTCATTAAGTATGGGTCTAGTTTGAAATTACCTGTAACTGTAATTGGTTCAGTTAAATAAGTAATGTTAAACACAACCATAAGTAATCTAAGTAAACCAAATGCGAATGTAATAAATACGGATAAGTATATTATTTCCATTATCGCTTTACCCCAAACAATTTTATCGTTCTTGTTTGGAGAAGTTTTAATCAATACATACTCACTACCCTCTCTAGTTAAAACTGTTGAGCTTCTTTCATTATTTAAGAATGCAAATGAGAAGATAAAGAATAACGAGAATGCAGTTACATATCTTACACTCATATTAGGATCAAGTCTAAGTCTCGAATATATTGATAACATAAGTGCCATTACGGCAGGCATTACAAATAGTAATGAATAAGAAGATAATGTACTATTTAAATCTCTAATTGATATCTTTAATTCTTTTTTAAAGAATGTAATAAAGATACTCTTAGAATTAGTTACTGTATTTTTATGCTTTTTAGTCTTCGCAGATTCCATAGAGTGAGATGCTATCTTGAAGTAGAATGGCATAATGATTAGTACAGTTAATGCAACTCCAACGCCAATTACTGCAAAGATTAATAAAATATTAAGTAATACGTCTCTTTGAATTAACGGATTAACAAAGAAATTAATATATAGTCCATAATTAGATAATCCATATACTAAGTTTTGGACTTTTTCTAGGAATGTAATATATTTAGTAATTACCTCAATTTCTGCAGGTAATTTCTTAATTACAAATACAACAATTAAATACAAGATTCCATATAATACAATTTGACCTATAAGCTCATATAAAGAATTCTTTGAGGTAATTCTCTTAAGTTGTGATAGAGGCAGAGATAATAAACTACCAATTAAAACTGGAATTAAAGGTAAGAGAATTGAATATAAGGCAGTTAAAGCCATCCAAGCAACTTTATTTACTGTATAATCAATTAAGAATGAATTTTGTTGGAGTAACCCAAACGCAATCATAAATGTAGTTACGGCGAAGAAATTCTTCTTTAGTTCTTTGAAGTAATACACTAGAAGTTTAGATACGAATACTTCTTGGTGTTTACACGGGAATGATAATAGGATTGTATTATCTTTATCAAGGAACATTGTATTCATCATACCGATTGTGCAAGTAAATATTGAGATAGCTTGCATAATAATTAAGTAAGATATTAAAGTTCTATAATTTTTAAAGAATGATGTAGCAAATAGCCCATTAAAGAATTTAAAGAAGAAATAAATGGCAATGGTAATACCGATAAATAGTAGACCTTGTAGCACAAAACTAAGGGCTTTACGTCCTTTAGTTTTATTCGATTTCTTCGAATGTGCCTTAATTTGCATGATAGTTAATGTATAAACTCTTTTGAAAGAATCTTTTAAACTACCCCAAGCCTTTTTATCAGTCTTTTCCATATATTATTCTTGAGTTACTTCTTTTGTCTTTTTAGTTCTAGTTTTCTTTACCTTTGTTTCTTCTTGTGCTGGAGTTTCCTCTTTGGGAGCTTCAGCTTCTTTCTTTTCTTGTTGTTGTTTTTCAATAATGAGTCCGGCATCAGTGGTTGCGATATCGGCTTCAGTAAAGTTTCCTCTATTATCATCAGATACAACGTACTTTAAGTAGAGAGATTCAAGAGAGATTCCTTCTTTCTTTAAATCTTCTATCTTATATACTCCCATCATTTGACCATGAGAGATAATTGCGATCTTTGTACAAAGTTTTTCAATAACTTCGATAACGTGAGTAGAGAAGAATACGATATTGCCTTTTGCGGCGTGTTCTTTCATAACTTCTTTGATTTGGTAACTTGATGTTGGGTCAAGACCTGTTAGTGGTTCATCTAGTACCCATACTTTAGGTTCATGGATAAGTGATGAGATAACTACTAACTTTTGTTTCATACCATGTGAGTATGATTTAGCTTCTCTATCGAGTGCATCAGTTAAACCGAACATTGTTGCGTAGTGATTGATTCTTTCTTCTCTTACTTCTTTTGGTACTTGATATAAGTCAGCTACATAGTTGATATATTCACGACCAGTAAGTTTTTCATATACTGCATGGTTATCAGATACATAACCAATATTAAGTTTTGCTTGAAGTGGATATTTTTCAATATCATATCCACAGATTTCGATATTACCTTCAGTAATAGATTGGATTCCGACAAGTGATTTGATAACTGTAGATTTACCAGCACCATTGTGTCCGATAAAACCAAATACATCGCCGTCTTCAATTGTTAAGCTAAAGTCTTTTACTGAATAGTTTTTCGCTGATCCATATTTCTTGGAAAAATGCGATATCTTAATCATTGTCTTACCTCCCATCCTTTGTTTTATTTCTTCGACTTCTTTCTTAGAAGTCTTACCGATTTTTTCTCTCTTTATTCTAGTTTTATATATTAGTAATCTTAAGTCTTCACCAGTAAGGTAAATCCTATCGTAAACATACCACATTACAAAACTGAATAATGTAAAGAAGATAAAGATTCCAAGTGCATATACTAGATATGCATAATATAAATGTCCATCAATTGTGACTTGAGTTATATAGTTGAACTTAAGTCTTATTGATAAGTTCTTAATAATCTTAATTGATTCAAATTTCTTACCATATAGGAAGAAATAGTCAGCGTTCCAGT
>JAILNJ010000083.1 GCA_024691665.1 Gammaproteobacteria bacterium
ATGCTTAAAGAAGAATTTAACTTCTTAAGTTATGCTCCAATTGTTTATGTATCCTTTTCAACAAGGTCCCATTTATTAACTACGATAATGATACCTTTACCAGCATCTTTAGCATATCCTGCGATATGAAGATCATTTTCAAGTAGACCACGTGAAGCATCAATTACAATTAGACAAATGTTGGATTTATCAATAGCTGATAAAGCACGTAACACTGAATACTTTTCAACTGATTCAAAGATCTTCCCTCTTTTTCTCATACCGGCTGTATCAATTAAAGTATACTTTTTATCGTTGTATTCAATTGATGTGTTGATAGAGTCTGTGGTAGTGCCTTCAACATCAGATACAATTACTCTAGTCTCACCGATTAAAGCATTTGTGAGTGACGACTTACCAACGTTAGGACGGCCAATAATGGCGATTTTTATATCATTTTCTTCTTCGGATTCATTAAGCTTTAAATCATCAAAATGTTTGCATACTGCATCAAGCATATCACCAATTCCAATCGAATGAATTCCTGAAACTGCGAACATTTCATCAAAGCCTAATTCATAAAAATCATAGAAATTAGCCATGAGGTCTTCGTTATCTGCCTTATTTAATGCTACAACTACTGGCTTATTAGATTGCATGAGTTTACGTGCAACCATAAGGTCGTCTTTAGAGATTTGAGTTCTAATATCAAGAACAAAAATAATTACATCAGCTTCCTCAATTGCAATATCAACTTGAGCTTGAATCTCTTTTTGGAATGATGTATTTTCAATTTCAATTCCACCAGTATCGATGAGCTTAAAAGCATGGCCTTGCCACTCAGCATCGCTATAGATTCTGTCTCTTGTAAGACCATAAAAGTCGTCAACAATTGATTGACGTTTACCTACTATCTTATTAAATAATTGGCTTTTACCTACATTAGGACGGCCTACTATAGCTACAACTGGCATAAATTAACTCCTTATAATTAGAAATATAAAGGCCAAATTACTCTTGGCCTTTATCCTTTAATAAATCTTCAATAGATGAACCTGAATCTACGTTTTCTCCAATGAATTTATCTACATATTCTCTCTCTTTAGCTTCTTCTAAAGATCTTAAAGATAATTGGAGATACCACTTAGTTGGGTCAACTTTAATAACTTGTGCGTTAATAACATCACCAACTTTAAGTACTTCTTCAGCTCTCTTACCTTGACTAGATGCATCTCTATCTGGGATGAATGCTTCTACATTTCCAACCTTAACGATAGCACCAGTATTAGTGAATCTTTCAACTGTACCAGTTACTACTTCTCTTGGTGAGAAATGAACATCTTGCCATGGGTTATATTCTAAGTGTTTCTTAGAGAGAGTCATCTTTTCTTTTTGCTTATCGATATAGATGATTTGAAGTTCAACTTCATCACCTTCTTCAACTTCACCTTGGAAGTTGTTGTCTCTTCTCCAAGAGTAATCACTCTTGTTTAAGATACCTACTACATCACGCTCAGCTTCACAAAGCATATAATTAGCATCTTTTTTAACAATCTTAGTCTTGATTACGTCACCAACATTGTGTTTTTCAAGGAATAATTCCCAAGGTGTCTTTTCAAGTGCCTTGATTGAAAGTTGTATCTTAGAATCAGTCTTCTTAATAACTTTAACAGTAACTTTTTGACCAACTTCTAAAATTTCAGAAGCGTTCTTAATATGATAGTGTGATACTTCACTTAAGTGTACTAAACCTTCTACTGTGTTGAACTTAACGAATGCACCGAAATCAGTAATTCTTTCTACAGTTCCCTCAAGTACGTCATCAACATTGATAGATTCGAATTCTTTTTCTTTAGCTTTTCTTTGCTCGTTATAGATTACTTGCTTACGAGAAACAACGAACTTAGTTCTTCCTCTTTCATCTTGTTCTGTCTTAACGAATAATACTTTAGTTGTAGTGTTAACTAAAGAGTTCTTATCGAAAGCTTGATCTAAATCTATATAGTTATTTGGGCAAAAGAGTTTAACTCCGTCCTTTTCAAGGAAGATACCATCTTCAACTGCCTTAGTAACTAGAGCTTCGAAAGGATGACGATTCATAATCTTTCTTATGATCTTGTCTCTCTTTTCCTTCTCTTCAAGACCAATTCTAGATAAGAATACGTTTTCAGATGTAACTTTAGCTACTTCTACATCGATTCTATCTCCTTCCTTAAGTACATCTTTCAAAGATTTAACAGACTTATCAAGTGTATAGTAGTCTAAATAGATAGTACCATCACATTTAGCTCCAACACCGAGATAAGCTACGTTATCTTCTACTCTGATTACTTCTGCGCCTCTAATTAGGGCACCAACTCTTAAATTTGCCATAAATTTTTCTCCTTAAACAAATGCATAATTTTTTGGGCTGTCTCTTCAATAGTTAATTCCGAGTTATCAATTAATATTGCATCCTCAGCCTGTCTTAGTGGATTATTTAATCTATTAGTATCAAAATTATCCCTTCTCATTACATCAGCTACAACATCGTCATAGCTCATAGATGAACCTGATTCTTGAAGTTCATAGAACCTTCTTAAGGCTCTTACATCAATAGCCGCAGTTAAGAATATCTTAAGTGAGGCATCCTTAAGCACATTAGTACCGATATCACGGCCATCCATTACAACATTATTTGTCTTAGCCATTTCTCTTTGTTTTTCAACAAGGATATCTCTAACATATTTAAGTGATGAGACTAAAGAAACGTTCTTTACGACTTCTTCACTTCTGATTTCTTTTGATACATCTTTGCCATCCATAAACATTAAATCATTTACGAATTCAAGCTTAGTATCTAGGATGAAATCATATAGTGTTTCATCAGCTAAGTTTCTTATATTTAATTCTAAAGCTTTAAGAGTTATAGCTCTATACATAGCTCCAGTATCGATATAAATAAACTCCAGTCCTTTAGCTACTGATTTTGCGATTGTCGATTTTCCAGATCCAGCAGGACCATCAATTGCGATTGAATAAAATTTCATACGTACTCCACAATTCTCAATTATATCATATTAATTACTAATTAATTGATATTATTTTTCTTGAGAATTTATATTTTTATTATTTGAGGTGGTCTTAGTCTTTTTCTTTTTATTAGTATTACTGATTTTTCCAAGGGCTAGTAATTTAATACTTTTCATCTCAAAAGGCTTCATAAAACGATATGCGGATGCCTTAATATCAAGGATTATATTACCAATTCTTTCACGTTCAACTCTTGAGACTTCGTGATTAACGTTTCTCATTGAATCCTTAATCATATAAGGCTCTTCAGCCTTAGTGATAATACTCATAGAAGTTGAAGTCTTATTATCGTTATATTTAACATTTAAGATTCTCATAGACTTAATAGTCTTTGATTCTTCCCTTCTTAAGAGTCCTTTTACTATTACCGAATATTCTTTTTCAATATTGTCATATGAACCTTTAATAAGTTCAATAAACTTAGGATCATTTGAAAGAATCACAAGTCCTCTTTCATATGGGTCTAGTTCACCAATAATCTTAAGATTCTTATATCCTCTATCTATTACTTCTCTTGGATCTTTCATCCCGCTAGGTTTATTAACTATTAGATATACAATATCTTCTTTAGCTTCAACCTGTCTTCCTGTAATAGTTACTTTATCTTCATCCTTAACCATAGTGTTAGGATCTAGAACTATATTCTTGTTGATTTCTACATCGCCATCACTTAATAGCTCAAGTGCCTCAACTTTAGATATATTAAGTGATTTAGTTAAATATTTAATTATTGTGGTCATTATTCTACTTGAGATAAGAAATTCTTATTAAACTTCTTATCTATTTCTTCCTTCATATTTTTAAGCACATCTTCAACTTCTTTTAAGTTCTTTTTACGATACTTATAAGATGAGGCAATAAGGAGTTGTTTAGATAGATGTGGTAGTGGTACTTTAATAGTTTCAAGTTTAGATGGGTTTAAACTTAATACTGTAGTACCAGTTTGGATACGTTTAAGTTGAGATTTTCCAAGATCACTATCAAGGAATATCTTTAAATACATTGGATCAAGTACTTCTTTATTACATCTAATAATAATGAACGAGCCAGTTGAGATATAAGTTTCACCATATGGGATTTCAACTACAGCAGTCTTAAATGTCTTACCTTTACAGCTAATTACTAAATCACCTGATTCAAGACGATAGTGTTCCATACGTTTATCTACTTCTTTAAGCGATGAGAGTTCATTTCTCATGATTTCACCATTATCAATTGAAGATAAAGTCAAAAGTTTAATCTTAGTATCTTCATCAGTGATGAATTCATCAATCATTTCTGATGGGATTTGGAATCCTCTCATGATTGTATTAGTTAAATCCTTTAAATCTACAGGATTACTAAAGTTAAGCATTATTTCATCTAAGAAGTGGTGAGGAGTTAAATCATAATCTGTATCTTCAAGCATTTCTTTATTAATCTTAGTAGATACGCCTTCAATCTCACCTCTTTTAGCTTTGATAATCATATCACTATCAAGGTTGATTCCTCTTCTTAAGTTTTGAGCAAACTTAGATGCATCAATTAAAGTGATTTCTTCGTTATTCTTATCAAATACAATTAGTGCGAGCATAGTGCTCATGAGTTGAAGACGAGGAAGCTCAATGATTGTATCAATTAAGTCTCTTTCAACAAATTGTCTTCTCTTTCTTGAATCACTAACTTTATTTAAAATACCAGATGATACAAATGATACGATAGTACCATCTTGTTTAATAAATTGAGAGAGTAAATTAATTGCGTCCCACTCAAATGATTGAGAGATATTATCAAGACCTTTTGAAAGTCTAGAGATTAATGCGTTGTTTCTATATGGGGCAAATACTACTGCGAGGTCAATTGAATTCTTTTCAATGTCTTGAGATCTACCATTCATATTAAATCTCTTATACTCTGTGCCATTAAGTTCAAAATAAATAGACATTAATGCATTATTTAAATCATCAAAGAAGTTATAAACAACGCTCTTAATTTCATTACCAAATAGCATATCTTCTACATATGGAGATAAATAGAGTACGCTATCTTTCTTATCTTTATAGAATTCTCTTGAAAGCTTTTCAATATCTTCATTAAAAAGTCCTTTAAAATGCATATAATCAATAATCATTTCTTTAATGTTGACTTTTAAAGCTTCTTCATTAAATAGGATGATTGTCTTATAGAATTCATAAAGATAATCGTTATTATTATTGAGTGATTGAACTAGGTTATATGAACTAAATGCAGCATCAGTTTTTCTTCTTGAAACCTTAAGTTTCGCAAGAAAATCAG
>JAILNJ010000180.1 GCA_024691665.1 Gammaproteobacteria bacterium
CCTAATGTGATATTAAGTGTTTTTTCTTTATATGAAAGTATCACATCGTTAATATAGAAGTTTAATACTCTTTTAGCTTCTAGTTGTTTATTTAAGTATGATGATAGTTTATCTCTTAATAGTGAAGTTAAATGATAATCATCAAGTTCAACATAACCATTCTTAATTAAATGTTCAAAGAGGATTTCAGAAATATACTTCTTATATTCATCACCATTTATTTCATCATCTATAACACTTTCTAGTGTTTCATCATTTGAGAGTAACTTAGTATAATCTACTCTCATATTTACACCATTATCAACTTCTACTGTTTCTAGTTTGTTCTCGAAGATTGATTTAATATAAATACTTGCGGTTTTCTTAAATACCATGTCTTTATCATGATAGATAGAATCACCAATAATACCTCTTTTTACGCTTTCCGCTAATTCATCCTTTTCAATAGTGAATGTTAGATTACTATAATCGTATGTACCAATTCCAATTCTTGAGAGTGCATCATATATAGCACGACCTACAGTTCTATTATCTCTTGGTTTAAGCGCTTCTCTTAAGAAGAACATTGGGATAGGAATGGCTCCATATGATACTTGTTTAAGGGTAAGGACAAACTCAGTATCGGTTTCACTAAAACCAAATACCATATTGATTTTAAATTGATAGTATATTCCTTTCTTATTCTTAAAATGTAGAGCTAATATAAAATTCTTTCTTGATACTTTAAAGTTATAGTAAATTAGTTGAACATATTCATTATCAAGTTTACTTTCATTATCTCTATTATTTAATGCTGAACAGAAGTTTGCGATAAAGTCATTATCATAGAACACATTAAGCATTTTAAAATCTAGTGAATTATCAAACTCTGTATAAAGAAGATGTTCAAAATCACTAGATAAGTTTTCTATAGTATACGATTTATCGTTTTTCTTATCTCCAACAAAATCAAAGGTTAATAAGAATATGAAAAAAAGCGAAATAATTAACGCTATAAATGCATATATAGTTATTTTTACGCTCTTTTTCCTTGATGTCATATTATAAGTCTAACCTTGAAGAAGCTGATAGATTCATATCATCTATCTCTCCTTCTTTTATTTTATAGTAAGCACTAATTCCAATCATAGCTGCGTTATCACCACAGTATTTCATAAGAGGGAATGTTACATCTACACCTAAAGATTCTTTAGATAACTTTCCTCTTATTACTGAGTTAGCTGCGCTACCTCCTGAAACTATTACTTCATTTACTTTGTATTCAGATAAAGCTTTCTTTACCTTTCTTTCTAAAGTAGAAGCCACAGCTTCTTCAAAGCTTCTAGCGATATCTTCTCTCTTATATGGAACGTTATCTTTTTCAAGATCAAACAAAAGTTTAGTTGTGGCACTCTTAAGTCCTGAGAAACTAAAGTTATAATCATTAGAATAAGCCATTGGGTGTGGAAGGTTATAAATAGGTGCGCCTTCTTTACCAAGCTTATCTACTAGTGGTCCTCCTGGATACGGAAGATTTAAGATACGGGCAACCTTATCAAAAACTTCTCCTACTGCATCATCAGATGTAGAACCAAGCTTCTTAAAGCTATAGTCTTTTTCCATATAAACTAATTCTGTATGTCCACCAGAAATTAAAAGGGCTAATGCTGGATAGTTTACTTTATGATCAATTGATGCGCTATAGATGTGTCCAGTTAAATGATTAACACCTACAAGTGGTTTATTATAGTTTAATGCGACAGTCTTAGCAGCATTAATACCAGTAAGAAGTGAACCGATAAGTCCTGGGCCACAAGTAACTGCGACATAATCAATATCGTCCATAGTTACATGGGCATCTTCTAAAGCTTTCTTATAAACTAAAGTAATTCCTTTAACGTGTTCACGTGAAGAAATTTCAGGAACTACTCCTCCATAATCTTTAAATATATCTATTTGTGATAATACTTCATTTGATAAAACTTCTATTCCATCACGAGTAACCGCAACAGATGTTTCATCACAACTTGATTCAAACGATAATATTAACATACTTTCATCTCCATAAGGATGGCATCTTCACCATCGCTGTAATAGGCTTTTCTATAACCATTTTCTATAAACCCAAAACTTTTATAAAGGTTTTGAGCTACTATATTAGATTTTCTAACTTCAAGATAAACCATATCATTTTCTTTAGCTACAAACTTTATTCCATACTTAAGAAGTGATTTACCATACCCTTTCCCTCTTTTAGATTCGTCCACATAAATATACAAAATATTTATTTCATCTAATATCTTATAAAGCGCAATATAGCCATATACTGAATCATCTAAAACAAGTACGTAAGTATAATCAGTAACGTCTCTTCTTTTAAGCGAGTCTAATAAATCATAAAATTCTTCTTTTTGTTTAGAGTCTAGATTCTCTAACTTTTTAATGATCATTGAAGTCCTCTTCTAATACGTTCAGCCTCAACTAATTGAATATAGTTAGGACTTAATTTATCTATATCCTCTACTAACTTAACTTCTTTTGAATGAATTAGTCTAATTGGGTCTGGTTTTCCAGATGTGATAATTAAATCTTTATTCTTATCTTTAAAGAATTCTTCAATTGAAACTACTTCATCATTCATAAGTCTATTTAAATCTTTATCAAAATGAGAGAGATATGCATTGCCACGTCTTGCATCAATTAATGGGAAAGACTCACTAGGTGAAGCACTTGCGATTAATGATAAAGTTGAGAATTCATAAACAGAAATATTATTCATTGCGCCAATCATCTTAGCGATAACAACCGCAATTCTGACTCCAGTATATGAACCAGGACCAATTCCCACATATACTTCATTTATATCTTTTAAAGCTATATTATTATCTTTAAGCATAACCTCAAGTCTAGGCATTAAAGTTTCACTATGATTTGATGAACCTTTTTCATAAGCTTCATCAATAATAGTGTCTTCTTTTATTAAAGATAGATAGTAATAATCTGTGGATGTATCCATTAATAATCTATACATTATCCATACCCTCTACATTAAAAATTCTAGTTCCTTCTTTAAGGTTGATTTCAATATCAATCTTAATTGCACTATCAAATATAGGATCCATTATAAATTCATACCATTCAACGAATCTAAGTGAATCATAATCATATAGATAATCATCTAGTGTAGGATCATATCCTATAGTTTCAAGTCTATAAGCATCTATATGATATAAAGGACCTAAATCAGTCTTATAAACTTTAATAATATTAAAAGTAGGAGAGATAATTTCATTACTAATATTAAGTGCTTCACCTACATATTTAGTAAATGTAGTCTTACCTGCGCCTAAGTCTCCTTTCAAAGCTATAAGTTCGTTTCCTTTTAGTTTCTTTGCGAATGCGTATGCGAATTCTTTTAATTCTTCTAAACTTCTAATTTCTTTTTTCATATATATAATTATACTACAAATAATTATATAGAGGTTTTTGAATATTTATTGAAATAATACGAAAACAACATAGAATCTTCACAATAGAGTTGTATATTATGATTAAAAGTGAGGTGGATTATGAATATATTTAAGAAAATCACAATAAGTATATTAGCCGTTATCGCATGTTTCACTCTAACTTCTTGCGAAACAAAGACAACCAAAACTGAGGAAGCAGTCGCAACAAACGTTTATGAAGAAGCAGTTAAAAATGGATTTACTGGAAGCCTTGATGAGTATCTATTAAGCTTACTTAAGAGTAGTAGTTATGAGAACGTTTATGATTTAGCTAAAGAAAATGGATTATTTGATGGAACTTTAGAAGAGTTTATCGCATCGCTTAAAGGCGAAGCTGGTTCTACTAATATTGAAGAAGTGGCACAAAACGCTTTAACAAGCACTGCATCTATTACTGCGGCATTCACAGTTACAGTAAGAGATATGTTTGGACGTAGTTATACTCAACAAGCTAAGTCAGCTGGTTCAGGCGTTATATATCAAATCGACTCTAATACTGCATATATAGTAACTAACTATCACGTAATCTATTATAATGGCGCAAATAGCCCAGTAAGTGACTCTATCTATGTATACTTATATGGAATGGAGTATGATCAATATGGCTTAAAAGCTACATTCATTGGCGGATCAATGCTATATGATATCGCAGTACTTAAGGTTGAATCTAATATATTCAGTGATTCATCTTATCCATATCATGCAGTTACTCTTGGAAACAATGATGAACTTAATGTAGGCGAAACTATCCTCGCAGTAGGTAACCCTGAGGGTAGTGGACTATCAGTAACTAATGGTATTGTTTCAGTTAAAGAAGAAACTATTAGTATGTACCTCGCAGATAGATCTACTGTCACAGATAGAAGAGTTATAAGAATTGATGCCGCAGTTAACGGTGGTAACTCTGGTGGAGGACTCTATAACGAGAAGGGTGAACTAGTAGGAATCGTTGATGCAAAGATTGTTGATGAAGATATCGAAGGTATGTGTTATGCCATCCCGATCAACGTTGCAAGAGAAGTTGCAAACAAAGTAATCGCAACCTGTAATGGTACTTCTACTACTTCTATTAGAAGAGTATATCTAAATGTCACCACAGCTATCGCAAGTTCTAAACCAGTATACGACACCGCTACTAAGACTCTATCAATCGTTCAAGAAATCACCGTATCAAAAGTTGAAAGAGGCGCAGCATACGATGTACTTCAGGTTGGAGATTTAATTGTTAATATTGAATATAATGGTGAAACATACCCAATCAATAGTGAATACGATTTAGAAAATGTGTTATTTAAAATTAATAAAGGTGATTCAATAAATGTATATATTAAAAGAGGTACTTCATACCAAACTGTAACTATTACATTTACTGAAGATCAAGCAATATCATAAAGCAATAAAAAAGAGAAGATTCAGCGTTCTTCTCTTTTTTTAATCCTTTTCTTCTTTTAGTTTTTGAAGTTCAGCTTGAACATCAATCACAAGCTTTCCTTCAACTACTTTTTTCATCGCATCATATACTTCTTTAGTAGCTTGTGCATCAGTTAATGCGTTATGCATCTGATGAGCTTTTATACCACTTAAGATATTTAATGCTTTAAATAATCCTAATTCATCTTTTAGTTTAAAATATCTTTTATTTATATTACATAAATCAATGTATTCAACTT
The DNA here is from genome assembly GCA_024691665.1 of Gammaproteobacteria bacterium. GTDB lineage: Bacteria > Bacillota_I > Bacilli_A > Izemoplasmatales > UBA1188 > UBA1188. The sequence goes on from JAILNJ010000180.1 coordinate 5,159, forward strand.
TAATTGGAGCTAAGTTATGTAATTTAAACGAACTATCAATAAATGATTTGTCTGCACCCCAAGTCATTACTAGTGGGTTATAGATTTCAACAAGTCTCTTAAAGTCATTATAGAATTCTTTATATTCAATTGCTGATTGAAGATCTGACTCATCAATTGTGAGAAATCTCATAGCTCTTTGAGTTACAGGTTTATTAGTTTTAACATAGTTATCATAATAGTTAACTAAGTTATCATTCTCATCAATTATTACACAGCCTATTTGAAGTATCTCAGGATAGAATTTAGATTTATCACTATACTCTGGCATAGTTAGTTCTAGATCTAAGAACATCTTATAACGTTTAGCTGTGAGAGATTCTATTAAATTCTTACTATTTAAAGCTGAAGTATAGATAGTTTTAATTCCTCTTCTTGTTGAATAGAAGATTGAATTAACATCTATAATTTCATAAGCTGGATAATGTTTTAAAGTACGAAGTTTGTTAGAGCATTTAGCATCAATAAAAGCGGGGGCGTGTCCCATAGCTTCTTTGATATATGATTCAAGTGATTTTGAGAAATAGTAATATTCTATTTTTTCTTTCTTGTAAATAGATATAACTCTTTCTCTTGGATAATAGTCATGTATTAATCCATAGATTTCTCTACTCATATTCGCTTTCTTCTTCTAACCTTTCTTTTAAATCCTTTATAATTTTATCACTTAATCCTAATTCTTTTAATTCTTTATCACTGGCATTAAGTATATTTTCGTAAGTCACATATTTCTTAAGTAGCTTTTCTTTTAATGTTTTTCCAATTCCATCTATATCATCAAGAAGTGAATGGAATAAGTTTTTATTTTTAGTATTTCTATGAAAACTAATCGCAAATCTATGGACTTCTTCTTGAATTTCAAATAGAAGTCTATATAAATCACTGTGTTTATCTAGTTCATATTCTTTATTCTCATAGATTAAGACAGATGTATCATGATAATCATCTTTTTTAAGACCTGCGACCTTAACGTCATCAATTCCTAAATTAGCTAAAGCTTCTTTAGCAGCGTTAACTTGAATCTCTCCGCCATCCATTAATATTAAATCAGGTTTCTTTATCTCTTCGTTTAGAGTTCTAATATAACGTCTAGTGATAACTTCAATCATATTAAAGTAATCATTAGCACCTTCAATCCATTTAATCTTATATTTACGATAATCCTTTAAAGACTTATGACCATCAACATATACAATACAACTTGAGACAGCTGAATCACCAAAGATATTTGAGTTATCATATGATTCAATTCTATATGGTGTATCAATGTTTAAGAGTTTACCAAGTTCAATAATAGAGTTTCTTCTTTTATCTACTTGGACTTTAGTCTTATTTGTAAGTTGAGTCTTTGCGTTATCTGAAGCGATATTTAATAATTCCTTCTTTTGACCACGAGATGGAACAAAGATAGTCTTATCTTCAAATGTGTTTCTAAATAGTTCTTCATATTCACTATCAACAAATATTAACTCTGGGGTAATGTTTGAAGCGATGTATTTTTGAACATATGTAGTAATAGTATCTTCAAGATCAAAATAGTAATTAAATACTTCATTCTTTTGAAGAGTAATGATTCCATTTCTAATTAATAAAATAGAAATAGATACATAGTCATCATTAAAAGCTATACCATATACATCAGTTGAAATCTTATCTTTTAAGACTACGTTTTCTTTAACGATAGTATGTTCAATAGCGTTGATTAAATCTCTCTTCTTTTTGGCATTTTCAAAATCCATCTTTTGGCTATACATAGCCATTTCTTCTTTTAAGATATTAATGATAGTTTTATCTGTGCCATTTAAGAATGATTTAATTTCTTGATACATTCTATCATAGTATTCTTCGCTGAACTTATTGATACATGGAGCGTCACATTCACCTATTTCATAATATATACAAGGCTTCTTTGGAAGAACCTTACACTTTCTAATTTTATATATCTTATTTAAGAGTTCCATAGTATCCCTAGCCTCTTTTACATTAGGGTATGGACCAAAGAATCTATTATTCTTTTTAGATAAGTGTCTTGTGATAATTAGTTTTGGATTCTTCTCTTTTGTGAACTCAATATATGGATATGTCTTATCATCAGTTAAGGCAATATTATAGAATGGCTCATGTTCCTTAATGAGACTTATTTCAAGAAGGAAAGCTTCGGTTTCATTCTTTGTTGTGATATATGTGAAGTCTTCAATATTTGAAACAAGCGCAGTTGTTTTATCATTATGAGCACCAACAAAATAAGAGCGAACTCTATTCTTTAAATTCTTCGCTTTACCAACATATATAATACGTCCAGCCTTATCATACATTTGATAAGAGCCTGGCTTATCTGGAAGTGTCTTTAGCTTTTCTCTTATTTTATCGTTCATAATAATTTAAAAGCCAAACAGGTTGTTTGGCATTTATTTTTTTATCTGTTCAAGTAATTCCTCAATTCTTTTTGCGTTCTCATATGTTTCATCATATTTAAACACGAGTTCAGGAATTCTTTTCATAGTAACACGTGATGCGATAGATGAGCGAAGGAACTTTTTAGAATCTTCAAGTCCTTCTCTCGCTTTCTTTTTATCGCGTGCGTTTAAAACTGTATAGTAAACAGTTAAATATGAATAATCATTTGTGAGGTCTGTGTCTGTGATTGTGAGAAGACCTACATCTTTTTTAAGTTCGTTTTGGATTACATCAGATAAGATTCTTTTGATATCTGATTCAAGACGTAAGATGTGATTATTCTTCATTAGTTACTTCTTCTGTGATAGTGAATACTAACACATCACCAACTTTAATATCGTTGAAGTTTTCAACCATGATACCACAATCATATCCGGCTTTAACTTCTTTAGCGTCATCTTTGAATCTCTTTAAAGATGCGATCTTACCTTGATATACTACTTTACCATCACGAGTAACGCTAACATTAGATACTCTTCTTACGAAGCCGTTTGTAACCATACATCCAGCGATAGTACCAACTTTAGATACTTTGAATGTTTCTCTAACTTCAGCTTCACCACAAGTCTTATCTTCATAAACTGGAGCAAGCATACCTTTCATAGCAGCTTCAATATCTTCGATTAACTTATAAATGATATTATAAGATCTAATTTCGATACCTCTTGATTTAGCAAAGTCTTTTGTATTAGCTAAAGCTTGAACGTTGAATGCGATAATAATAGCTTCTGATGCTTGAGCTAAAAGTACATCGTTTTCAGTAACAGGACCAACAGATGATCTAACTACAGATACTTTGATTCCATCAACATCAATCTTTTCAATTGAACCTTTAACGGCTTCTTGTGAACCTGATGTATCAGCTTTAATAATTACTTTTAATTCTTTAGTATCGCTGTCTTGATTCTTAAACATATCTTCAAGGCTAATAACCTTAGATGTTTGATTCTTATTCTTAGTTCTATTAGTTCTAGTTTCAGAGATTTGACGAGCTTGTCTTTCATCTTTAACTACTAAGAATTGGTCACCAGCAACAGGAACATCAGCAAATCCAACTACAGATACTGGCATAGATGGTCCAGCTTCTCTAACTTGTTTATTGAGGTCATTATACATAGCTCTAATCTTAGCCCATGTATCACCACAAACGATAATATCACCCATCTTGAGTGTACCGTTTTTAACAAGAAGTGTTGCAGTAGGGCCTTTTGTCTTATCAAGTTTAGATTCAATAACGAAACCATTAGCTTCACGTTTTGGATTAGCTTTATATTCTTGAAGTTCTGCGACAGTTAAAATAGTTTGAAGTAATTCTTCAACATTAGTTCCTCTTAAGGCACTAATATATACGAATGGAGTATCTCCTCCCCAATCGTCTGCGAGTACTCCGCATTCTGCGAGTTCTTGTTTAACTCTATCAGGGTTAGCATTTGGTCTATCAATCTTATTAACAGCAACTACCATTGGACAGTTAGCAGCTTTAGCATGGTCGATAGCTTCTCTTGTTTGTGGCATAACACCATCATCAGCAGCAACAACAAGTACTACAATATCAGTAACTTGTGCACCACGAGCTCTCATTTCTGTGAAAGCAGCATGTCCCGGAGTGTCGATGAATGTGATTGATTGTCCATCTTTATTAACTGTATAGGCACCAATACCTTGAGTGATTCCACCAAATTCAGAATCAACAACTCTTGTATTTCTGATTGTATCAAGAAGAGTAGTTTTACCATGGTCAACGTGACCCATGATTGTGATAACTGGGCTTCTTGGTACTAAGTCTTCAGGATTATCTTCAAATTTTAAATTTTCAAAGTTAGTGTAGTCTTTAGTTTCATCAACTTTGAATTCGATACCGAGTTCATTAGCTAAAAGTTCTGCAGTATCTCTATCTATAGATTGATTTTGGCTAGCGAGCATTCCCATTTCCATGAGAGCTTTAATAATATCACCAACACCTCTTTTAGTAACAGCTGCGATATCAGATACAGTCATTTGATCAACATATACTAAAGGGAGTTTTGGTAGTGGGGCTTGTGGTCTTCTTTGAAAGTTATTATCTCCACCTTTTTTATTATTAGCGCCATTGGCCTTAGCCTTTAAATCGCTCTTTTTTACTCCGCCATAATTTTGTTTCTTTGGCATAGAATACCTCCTATTTAAGTAATAGATTATAAAAACCTTTATCAGTAAGAGCTATCATCTTAATATTATTTTTACCAGTAATCTTATGAATATCAGATTCATCTAATGTTTCATAAAGTGGAACGTTATAGAAAGATGATTTACTCCTTATTTGTTTGATTGAGTCACCATCCATATTAGATATTGTATAAATAGCAACTACCTTTTCTTCTTTAAGCAGGTTATAGATATTATCATATCCATAAACTATCTTAGAGGCCCTGTTTGCAAGACCTAAAGTTCTTACGATATCTTCTTTAGTTTTCATCATTTTCACTATCAAGAAGATTTAAGAGTTCATCATAGATTTCATTCTTAACTTCTACTTCAAGTTGTCTATCAAGAACTTTAGTTTTCTTAGCAGTCATGATTACATCTTTATCTTTTTTAAGATATGCGCCTCTTCCATTAGCTTTCATAGTAGAGTCAACTACTACTTCACCTTCTGGAGTTCTAAGAATTCTAAATAAGCTTTTCTTATGTAGTCTCTCTTTTGAAACAACACATTTTCTTAGAGGGACATTCATCTTTTTATCCATATTAGCTATTGAAACGTTCCTTAATCATATCAAGATCTTCTACAGTAGCGCTCTTGATGATGATTCCTTCTTTTTCAGCTTCTTCTGGCTTCTTAATATCAATGTTCCAGTCGCATGATCTAACAGCGAGTGTAACATTTTGAGCATTCTTACCGATAGCAAGAGTATATTGATCGTCTGATACAACAGCGATAGCTTTCTTACTCTTTTCATCTGAAATATGAACGCCAATAACTTCAGCTGGTTTTAATGCATTAGCGATTAAGATCTTTGGATCATCACTCCACTCATAGAGGTCAATCTTTTCACCATCAAGTTTATTAATGATGTCTTGGATTCTAGCACCTTTTTGGCCAAGACAAGCTCCTAGTGGATCTACGTTTGGATCATGAGACATAACGCAAACTTTAGTTCTAACACCAATTTCTCTTGCGATACCCTTAATATCAACAGTACCATCTTGGATTTCAGTGATGTTTTCTTCAAATAATTTCTTAATCATATTGTAGTTAGATTTAGAAACTTTAACTTTTGGTCCTTTATTTCCTGGTTCTACATCAATTACATATACTTTAACAGGTGAACCAACAGAAATTGCAGAAGTGAATTCTGATTGAGGAAGTGAAGTAATAACTTCTCTGCCTAAATCGATATATACTCTCTTATCTTTGATTCTGAATACAGTACCTTGAATGATTTGGTCTACTAAACCTTGGAAATAGTCAAAAGCTTGTTCTCTTTCGAGTTTAGTTAATTCTTGATTGAAGATACCCTTAGCATCTTTAATTGCATTACGGCCGAAGTCTTTAGGATTAACAGTTCTCTTAATTTCAAAATAGTCACCAAGTTTAACACCTTTTTTATGTTTCTTAGCGTCTTTTAAAGTAACTTTAGATGGATCGCCTTCTTCAAGTTCATCATCATTAACAACTGTATAGTATTCTACAAAGTAGTATTCATTGTCTTCTTCATTGAATACAGTTCTAACGTTCTTAACGCCAGTTGTCTTAAAGTATGCATTAGCGAGACCTTTTCCAAATGCTTGGAAAACTTTTTCTTTTTCAAGTCCTCTGTCTTCACAGATATCGTTGATAGCTAAAAATAATTCTTTATTTGTCATATATCCTCCTAAAACTTAATTGCGATTCTTACAAATTCGATATCGTTTAAATTTATTTTTACTTTTTTATTCTTTGGGTTTTTAATTGTGGCTACTGCGCCTTCAATAGATAGAAGCGTTCCATAGAGCTCTTGTTCAAAAGTTCTAATGAATAGATACTCATTAATATAATTAGGTAATTCATCAATAGTTAATTCTTTTTCAATACCTCTTGATGTAACGACTAATGAATATTCAGTATCTATTGGATCAGTCTTATCCAAATATTCATTTACCTTATTAGTCACATCTTCTATTTCATCAATATCGATGTATCCAGATACTTTATCAACTGTGACAGTTAATGTATCTACTCCATTTTCTTCATTAAACTCTACATTATAAAGACTAAGTGGGCTATCATTTAATAGTTCTTTTATGTCATCTTTAATCTTATTTAAGAGTTCATTATTTAGCTTATAAGACATTAAACCTCCTTACCTATGAAAATGTGAGTGGAAATCCACTCACAATCGTTTTATCATCATACTACATTATGATTTTATCATAATAAATGTGCTATTTCAATAAATATATGTATGATATAATTATCTTATGGTAAAAAGAGG
>JAILNJ010000183.1 GCA_024691665.1 Gammaproteobacteria bacterium
CAATATTTCACTTACTAGTGCATATGCGTATATGAGAGGTGATGTAGTTAATAATGGTGTAATAGATTCGACTGGAAATCTGACATTTGGATCTCTTACTAACAGTGGAACTATTAACGCCGGTAGAGCATTTACTATAAACGAAAACAACACATTCACAAATGAAACATCAGGTGTTATTACACTCTCTGGTGAATCAATATTTAGAGGTACATCATTCATAAATAGAGGTACTATTAATAATAACCACAAGATATCTATCCTTGATTCAAATGAGACAGTAACCAATGCCGGGACTATTAATAATTCTCAAGGTGAAATATATGCGTTTAAGAGTATTAATGGAGTAACTGAAAACCTCGTCATAAGAGAATATCTTACAGATCAAAATACAACCCTTGAGTTTAATAGTATTACTTATAATAAGATAATGCACAATCCTAAATCATATATAGATGGTATAGAAGTATCAACTATGACTGGTTTGAGTGATAAGGTAAGAAAGAAAGGAGCTACTACATATCTTGATAAAAACCCAGCTGATGTGGGTACTTATGAAAAGATAATTAATGCCTATGGTTTGTTTATTAAGTATGCTGGTTCAATTACTTTAGAATATACAATTGATTATGCAACTATTCATGTATCAGATAAATATAATTTCACAACTGCGATTGGCGATGAAAACTATAATTTCATTATTTTAGATATTGATATTGAACTATCTAGTAGTTATACAGTTACAATTGTATCTCATCAAACTCTTGATCTTAATGGTCATACATTAACTGTAAGCTCTCCATTAAAGAATAGAGGAAAGATAATTGTGAGAAAAGTAACTGAACTCAATACTTTAAATACTATAGAAGAGGTATCGCTTCTTGTTGGGCAACCTAAATCAAGATATACTCCACTATTAGAAAATTATGGTGTAATTGAGAATGATGGACTAATTGTGGTAAACGCAATAGAAAAGTCTACAGCTAAGATGGAATGTTCTTATAATTCTAACATTATTAATAATGGTGTTATTTATACTCAAGATAACGAATTGGTATTAGATGAATCAAGCACAGGCACAGTTTATACGAGAAATCTAATTACAGCTAAAGCATCTAATGTGACTATGGCTTACACAGAAATAGATTATAGTGGAGAAGAAAAAACTCCAACTATTCAAGTGTTTAAAGATTCTACTGAATTAGATATAGCTAACTTTAAAATAACTTATTCAAATAATATTAACGCAGGACTTGCTCAAGTTGAAGTAGAACCAAGTTCAATTCTAAATAAGAATTATTATGGTAAGGTTACAAGACAATTCAGTATTAATAAGGTTGTTAAGTATTTAACTAACTTTAATGAAGAATTAGATGGAACTAATTACTATAAGTTCCAATTAGCAAACAATATAACCTCAGTTGAAACCGTAGTTGTTCCTGCTAATACTATTCTTGATTTGGATATTTATAGAATTGGTAGCATTCATAGAAAGATTACATTTGAAGAAGGTGCAACTTTAGAAGTATCAGTTTCAACTGTAGAAGATTATAACAAATTTATTGGTGTTGCAAGTAAAATCAAACTTATAGCGGATATTGGTGCGATAGATAACAATATTACAATAACTATTACAAACAATAGTACAAGATATGAAGAAAGCCAAATATCATCATTTAATTACGATAAAACTGTTTATTCAAACTATGTTTATATTGGAACAACTAAATTTGAATCATTTATTGATAATACCCAATATGTAGCTGGAAGTAGAGTAAGAACTATCGCAAGAAGATGGTTTATGATTAATGGTAATGCTGTTAATGGTTATGAAGGATTAACACTTCTTAATACTACAGTTGATTTAAATGGATATAATATCTTATCTAATATATCGTTTACTCTTAATAATGAAGGATTTGATTTATCATCTAGCCTTATTATGGGATTTAGTTATATGAATTCTAGTGAAACTGAATCAAAAATAGGATATGAAAATAACAGTAAAGCATCATTCCAAATTAGTGGCACACAAGATTATGGAGGAACTACCACATTCTCATTTAATAATGTGACTGTATGTGGATTATATCTTGGAATACCATATCTAAATGGTGATGTAGTAATTAATGGTGATGGAGCTAAGTTTAGTGCCACAACTAATCCTGCACTATACATTGATGGTGATAGAAACGGAAAAACACAAGTAAATAGACACGTCACTACATCATTTACTAGTTGTACATTCAAATCAACAGGCAATAGTGCAGTAGTAATCACAAGTGGTACAAACACATTTAATTCATGTGCAATCGTTGCGAATGGTACATATAGCACCGGAACATCAAGCAATGTATATTATTCTGGCTGTGGCGTATATGTTATTCAAGGAAACAATTCAAGCGATAGAAATATAGTAGTATCACTTGGCACATCAACTATCACATCAACTAATGGTTATGGAATTGTTGAACGTATTGTAATGACTCAAGCTACTGATTATACTGACATTACATATGATCAAACTAAAGTAACTGGTGAAAAAGGTAAATACTATCGTGTAAGTGGATAGTTTTGAATAATTATATCTTTATGATATAATACTCAAAAGTCGAAGTATTAAAATGAATAATAGTAAAAAGAAAAATATTATAGAAAAAGTAGTTATATTCTCTTTAGCCCTAGTAGTTTTAGGGCTTTTGGTTTTCTTTTTGAAAGATATATTCTTTCCATTTATTAAACTTGAAATAAGTAATGATGTAGACGGAGCTAAAGAGTTCTTATTATCTAAGGGATTCTTAGGATATTTAACTGTATCACTAGTAGAGGGACTTCAAATGGTAGTTATATTCATTCCTGCGGAATTTATTCAATTATCAAGTGGAATGAGTTATCCTTGGTATCTTGCGATACTGCTCTGCGACCTTGGTGTAATATTTGGTGCATCAATAATATATTTTATCGTTCATGTGTTTAAGTTTGATGGAGATATCTTCCATAAACAAAATAAGATTGAACAATATGAAAGAAAGATGACAACTAAAGGTTCTAAGTCATCAATCCTTTTAATGTATATCTTATTTATTATGCCTATTATTCCATTTGGAGCTATCTGCTACTATGGATCTAATAAGAAGATTCCATATCACAAATATATATTAACTTGTGCTACAGGTGTAATTCCATCAATTGGTACATCAATTCTTATGGGTACAGCGATAAAAGAATTTATAACTAATTCTATTCCTGTATGGTTACTCGTTCTTGCGATCGTTGCAGCTGCCGCAATATTATTCCTCTTACTCGCATTTGTACTCCATCATTTCTTCTTTAAAGAAAAAGATGGTACACCTGATTCGTTTATGTATTCAATTCTATTTAGTTTATCTTTCACTATCCTAAAAGTTTTAGGATATAGAAAATACACTATTATAGGTAAAGAATTATTAGATGAAGTAAACAAAAGAGAAGGTTCATATTTTGTATTTGGAGACCATCATACATTCTATGATTTCGCATCAATGTATAAACTAGGTAATGATAGAAATAATGCATTCATGATTAATGAGTTCTATAAGAGACTACCAGTAGTTGGAAAGAACTTTGAAAGATGTGGAATGATTCCAAAGAAGATGTATTGCGCAGATTTAAAAGCGATTAAGGGAATGATAAAAGCTAAAAATGATGGATACCCTATCTATATGTTCCCTGAGGCACAACTTTCTACTGATGGATCATACAATGAATTTAATATAGCTACTGCGGGACTCGTAAAGAAGTTTATGATTCCTTTAGTACTTGTTCAAATAAGACACGGATATTTCTCTAAACCTAAATGGAGAAAGAAACAATTTAGAGTTAACACAATCGTTGAAGTTAAAAGAGTAGTTTATCCTGAAGAACTTGAAACTATGTCAATTGAAGAGATTGATAAGGCAATTCATGATGTAATCTGTTTTAATGAGTTTGATTATAATGATGATTTAATTATTAAGAATAAGAATAAGGCTAAAGGCCTTGAGAATATTCTTTATATGTGTCCTGAGTGTGGTGAATTCTATACTAATGAAACAGAAAATAATACAATGAAATGTAGCCACTGTGGTGCGACATTTGAAATAGATGAACACTATAATTTTAAGAGTGATTCTATTAAGAATATTCATGAATACTACGAAAGAATCAAAGAAATAGAGTATAAGAATCTAGATGATATTAACTTTGATATTGAAGTTGATACTAGAATCTATACTGATGGAGTAAAGAAATATAAGACTGATAGTGGAGTATTCCACTTAGATAAAGATAAATTATCTTATAAGAGTAATGTGAGTGATATTAACTTTGAATATATGGTTAAAGAAGTTGAAGGAATGCCTTATTCAGTTAATGAAGAATTTGAAATGTATCACAATAAAGACTTATATTACTTTTATCCAAAAGAAAATAGAAAGTTGTGCCTCAGGGAACATATAGATAGGGTATCCATCATTTTTAGCTTTCATCATTCCCTTAATCGCTTTTAAGTCTGCGCAATACATCTTCTTTGGAATCATTCCACATCTTTCAAAGTTCTTTCCAACTACTGGTAGTCTCTTATAGAACTCATTAATCA
>JAILNJ010000191.1 GCA_024691665.1 Gammaproteobacteria bacterium
TAAAATAATCTTTTATTTCATCTATTATTAAATCAATCAATTCACCACTATATTCTTTTTCATAGTAAATATAGTCAGCATGAGTAAGGCAGTGTATTCCTGTAACCATAGGTGAATACATATGATTCTTCTTTAAAAAGATCTTTAATGGTTTCTTATTAGCAGAAGCCCACCCTATTTCTACATGTACTCCACCAGAACTAGGAATGCCTGGTATAACACATACTAGATCGACTGCTCTAATAGTGTCATAATCTATTGCTGTACTCTCTTCTGCCGAACTATACTTCTTTCCCCACTTTTCTCTTTCGTGAGCAAGAAAATAATCACAATTTATTTTCTTTAATTCTTCTGTTAATTTAACAAAGAACGTTTTATATTCTTCTTTTAATTCATATTTTTTATCACATAGTTGTGAATATGGCATAGCCAAAAAAACTTTCATATATACTCCTTTTATTCATAAAAATCGTCAGGAAATTCTCTGAAATTCTTATTCTTTCTAGACATCTTGCAGCAAACATCACACTCATAATCTTTATAATCTTTTAAAAATTGAAGTATAATCTTTGTTGTTCTTTTTCTACATGATCTAATGTCTTCAACATAGGCGTTAGCTTTTCTTTTTTCTTTTAATTGGCCTATATAATCTGCTCTACCAGTAGGATCGTCTATTTGAACAGCTACACCTGCATAACATAATTGATTTAACTTAGCTAATGTAGCTTCAGGATCGCAAGTTTGGCCAACTATATCCCATCCCATTTTGTTATAGAAATCTAATTCTGCTTTAGTTTCTATTCTAGGATATCCATAAAATGATACATAAGTAGCATTTTCTTTGACTGGAAAATCCATCTTACGACTAGCTTCACAAAGCATATTAGTAAGTTTACCACAGAAAGGTTCAAACATTTCTGCGTTATGGAATGATTCGTTTTGATTCCAATTAATAGCATAGTTACCTGCTCCAACAAAATTACCAAGTACATATACACTTCCTTGTGGCATTTGAGGATTAATACCTCCCACAACAAATGTTCCAATCAATTTAGTAGCACCGGAGTTTTTAACAGCTTCAATAGTTTGTTGGAAATTAATTTGACTAGACGGAACTTTCTCACCATTAAATCTCCCATATATAATTAGAACTGGAACATCATAGATGTGTCCAATATAACATCTATGGACAGGTCCATAAGATGTATTAATTGTTACTCTTTTTAATTTAAAATCTTTAATTACTTCGTCGCTTCTCATTATAATAGCAACTTTAGGTACAAAACCATCAATCATAATAACCTCCTAATTACTAAAGAACATTGTAGGTAAATATCCATCGTGAACTGAAACCCTTTTCTTTTTTAAAGTTTGAAATTGTTCTTTATTCAAATCATCATTATTTTCAAAAGGGCAATACGGATCTCTTTCTTCAAGGGTACCATACCAAAGCATTCTTCTATCATATACTCCACCCCTGCAATTATCCTTAATAGGGCATTCACTACACGCACAAGGGATGGGTGCTTGAATGAATTCATCAAAAGTTAAATTAGATAAAACGTTATCTTGAGTAATATTATATTTATTGCGATATTCATCAGTTATTAAATATGTTGAAGGACAAATGCTTCCATCAGGTAGTATTCTAATACTATCAACACCTGTATTTTCTCTTATATCTTTCCCCATTGTATAAATGTTTCCAAAAAGAACATCACTCATTGTTAATACTTTATATTTTCTTCCCATATATTCAAGAGCGTTTTTTAAAGTATTATAACTAACAATATACTTTTTATTAATCTCTTCATTATTACTAACTGGTCTATAAATATTTAGTCTAACTAAAGCGTCATACTCTTTAGCAATAGCAAATAATCCATCAATGTTTTCCTTAGTCATAGTATCTTCAAAACCCACAAACACTAATGTGGACTTCTTACCATCTTTTTGAAGCATCTTTAATGCATTAATTGCCCAGTCATAAGCTTTAGGTTGCCCTCTAAAGTAATTATGCTTTTCTCTATCGGCAAAGTCTAGTGAAATATCAATTTCATCAATACACTTTTTGTATATTTCATATAAAGCAGGATCTTTACTAACCCTTTCATAAATAAATCCATTTGAAGTAAGCGATTGCGTTATATTTGGATACTTACTTCTAACATATAAAACGAAATCGAAGAACTCATCACGAATTACATTTTCTCCAGTACCATAATTAATGGAATCAATGTATTCATGGTTTTGATCGATAAACTTAATCC
>JAILNJ010000196.1 GCA_024691665.1 Gammaproteobacteria bacterium
TTTGATAAGAAAATTGATTTAATCACACTAAATTCAATATCTGATAACATGTATTTTCTCAGTCAAATATTATGGAAAGGAGAGAAAATATATGATATTAGGAGTTCAACAAAAAAGAGGGTTGACTAACAGCCCTCTTGATTTTTTATCTAACTCTTCTTTTTGTCTTTTTCTTAACACCTGCATTGTTAATTAGGTGCTTCATGATTTTTAAATCTTTTTCAGAAAGAACATAATCTCTATCAAACATTCCACCGATAGTCATTTTTCTATAAATGAAATCGTTAATGTTTTTATATTCTTCGTATTCTTTTTTAGCCACTACTTCTTTACGTTCTACTGGAACCTTTTTGGTTTCAAGATCAATGACGTATTGTTTCATAGCAGGAACAAGTTCTAATAAATCGATTGAAGAATCCATATTTAACATAGGTTCAAAATAGGAAAGGTTTTCATTAATAACTTCAGGATAAAGGCCCATAGACTTAGAGAGTCTTTCAGAAGTTACATATTTTGCTTTAACTTTACCAATAGCGGTTATGTATTTTTTAACCAATGTAATTGTTGGAGCTTTCATATAAATAGTATAGTTGATAACCCACATATATTCAACTAATGAAAAAGCCACAAAGTGGCTATTTCTATAATGATGGATTGTCAACGATTCCAGAGAACAATGGAATATCGTTCATATCCTTAATAATATATGCAAATGGATGATCGAGTTTGACTGTTAGAGTATCTTTATCAATTGGCATCGGTGCAGTAGCATCTGCTCCAATGGCAACTGTATAATTCTTAATCTCTGTTCCTTTCTTACTTAAGTTAATGATGCTTTTTTGCTTCAAACTACTTAAATAAATTGTTGTGTTAGGATTTGGAATATTAGTGAACATATCATCAAAAGCATGAACAAACTTGCTATACATAGTATCGCAGTGTAAATTAGTCATAATATTTTCAAAATCAATATCTTGTTTTAGGCTGAATTCAGGCATTGTTAAGTTGACTGCTAACATACCATGTTCACCAGTAACTTTATTGTTATCATTATTCTTAAAAATATTGTTATTGGAGATGACATCGTAAATAGTATTTCCATCCTTAGGCACTACGTATGTAATCTTTGACATATTTGAATATCTATCTTCAAATGTGTAATAGTCATCATACTCATAAGCACATTCAACAAAATAGTCGTGTGACATGTATTCTAAATCAATGGATGTGCCATCAGATAAGTAAAACTTATCATTTATCATTTCATCGTCAAAAATTACATCCCATTCAGAATTGAAATATAACACCGAGAATAACGCAAAAACATCATGTCCATCTTGTCTGAGACCAATATCTTCTTTAGTGATATCTTCATATCTCATTGCATCTTTTACCCAGCGAAGCATTTGATTGACATCATTATCATTTAAGAAATCCATTTGATATGCTTCACAGTAAAGATTAGTAATCTTGTTTATATAAGTTTGATTGTAATCATATTTATTTGTTAAGAACGCTCCATTAGTTAATTGAGAAGTCCCTCCATCTTCAAAGACAAAATAGTTTGACTGTACTACTTTCTTATAGAACGCATTCCTATCATTTGTGGACATTCCTAATAAAGAATAGAGTTCATTAGAAACAGTTGTGTCACTTACTCCATTACTTAAGTTATTTAAAACACCATATAAAGTAATTGGGGAATACATTGAATTACTATTACGATCTAATTTTTTGAATACCTTATCACTAAAGTTTAGATAGGCATCCATTTCAGCTTCAGAATAATTCTTCCTCATACTTGTATCAAAAGAAGTTTTTAGTGGTTGAGTTACATTATTTATCTTTCTAAAAGTGTTATAGTTCATCACTGTATTTTCTCTACCTGAATAATGTTTCTTAACTATTTCAAGTCTAGATACAGTTGGATGAGTTACAGTATAAAATCCAATAGCGCATGGGATAACCACTGCTGCTATGCAGCCAATAGGAATAATTATTGGAAGAGGATTAAATCTCTTCTTTGTAATTGGTTTATTATCTTCTAATTGTTTCACATCAAAAGATTTTTGGTATTGAACACTATTTTCAAAGTCTTGTTTAAATTGTTTTTCTACTTTAGACATATATTACTCCTTATAGTGTTTCTTTAACTTCTGGATTGCTCTTCTATATTTAGATGAAATAGCGTTCGTGGATGAGCTATATTTTTCCGCTATTTCTCTAAAAGAGT
>JAILNJ010000006.1 GCA_024691665.1 Gammaproteobacteria bacterium
AACCTCGTGTATAAACAAGAAAACAAACCATTTTTATGCAGGTTCCTTCTCTGGAACATCAGAAGAAACTGGTACTAAGTATTTTTTAGATGTGGTTGAAATAGATAAAGAAATATTTGATAAAGAATGGCCAATTAATGTTGTCCAAGATAAGTATTATAAAGAAGGTAAATATTTTAAAATTAATTTATATTACTATGATGAAAATAATCAAAAAATAGAATTATTATTTGATACTTTGATAGAAACATCATATAAAGCAAAATCAATTCCATTAAGTTATGAAGATAAAAATGGGAATAGATTATCACCTTTAACAAATTATGAGGCAGAATTGTACGGTGGCTATGGTGTTACTTATAACCATGATTACATTTATATAGGAAAGTTCTCAGAGGAATAATACAAACTAATAAAAAAATAAGTTTTAGATAAAAATAAAATATAATACAATTAAGGAGAATTAAATGTCAGAAAAGATTAGAATTCAAGATGATCTATACGAAGTCGTTAACGGCGAAACATTAGCTAACTTAGAAATCCCTGCGGATAGACCTGTGGCCGGCGGATTTAGTGAACTTGATCAAAATGTAGAAAAGATTTTAATGAATGATTTTAGCGCATTCGCTAAAGGAGAAAAGAGTACTGATATTGAATCAGTTAAAGATGCTATTCTTTTATATAAGAAAGTATTAGATGCTGAAAGAAGAAATAAAGACGGCATTAAACCTGCTTTAAAGCTCTTAAATAAGATTAAAGCTATTAAATCTATTGAAGATTTAAATAATAACTTAGATTTAGCTTTTGAAGGATTAGACCTTCCAGTTAATATCTTTGTATCTGAAGATATGGGAGATGCCACAAAACACTCTATGTGTATGGTAGGCCCAAGTATCATTCTTCCTGATACTGTATACTACAAGAATGAACAAGGTGAAGCGCTTCTAAATTTCTATAAACAAATGGTTACAAAACTTATTTCATACACTGATTTAAGTGATGAAGAAAAGGTTCAATATGTAGAAGATACACTCAAGTTTGATAGACTAGTATCTGATAGAGTTAAGAGCCGTGTAGAATGGGCTGACTATGTTAAATGTTATAACCCAATGCCAACTGAAGAAGTTGCTGAACTCGTTAAACCTCTTGATTTAAACAAGATTTTAAATGGTTATTATAAAGAAAATGCACCTAAGGTTGTGGTAGTTTATGACCCTAGATGCATTAAGGAATTTGGTCTATATTTCAACGAAAAAACATTCTCAGAATATATTCACTGGGCATATGTAAAAGCTCTTGTAAGTGCTTGTGGATATTTATCTACTGAACTTAAAGAAATCAGTGGAAGCTATAGAAGAGCTTTAACTGGTGTAGCTCAAGATCCAGTAATTGAAAAACAAGCTTATAGACTTGCATCACAAATTTATTCTGATCCAATTGGTGTATATTATGGTAGAACTTACTTCGGTGAAGAAGCTAAAGCTGACGTAGTTTCAATCGTTAAAAAGATCATTGAAACATATAAAGCTAGAGTTAAAAAGAATACATTCTTAGAAGAAAAAACTAAGGAAAAAGCAATACTCAAATTAAGCACAATTGAGATTAAAATGGGATATCCAGATTCAATTCCTGAATACTATAATAATCTCAAATTAACTGAAGAAGAATCACTCTTTGAAGCTATGAATAAGATTAGTTTATTTGAGATTAAACGTAACTTAGATAAGTTAAACAAGAAGGTAGATAGAACTGAATGGGCAATGCCTGGTCATATGGTAAATGCGTGCTATAATCCTAGCGCAAATGACATCACATTCCCAGCTGCAATCCTTCAAAAACCATTCTACTCAATCAAACAAACAATTAGCCAAAATTTGGGAGGAATTGGCGCTGTAATCGGTCATGAGATTAGTCACGCATTCGACAATAATGGTGCTCATTTCGATGAAAATGGTAACCTTGCAAACTGGTGGAGTGAAAAGGATTTAGAAGCCTTCCAAGCACTCACAAAAGATATGATTGCTCAATGGGATGGAATTGAATTCCATGGCGGTAAAGTTAATGGTGAACTTGTAGTTTCTGAAAACATCGCAGATAACGGTGGTATGGCGGTTACTATTGAAATTATGCATAATACAGAAGGTGCTAATTTCAAAGAATATTTTGAAAACTGGGCTCGTGTATGGTGCCAAAAAGCTAGAGAAGAATATATCAAATTATTACTCGCTAGTGATGTTCACTCTCCTGCTAAACTAAGAGCTAATATTCAACCAAGAAACTTTAACGAATGGTATGAAGCATTTGATGTAAAAGAAACAGATCAAATGTTCATCCCTGAGAATAAGAGAATAATAATTTGGTAATAGATGATAATGCGAGAAATAAATAGTCTCGCATTATTTTTTTTTGCCTATAATGCGATATAATGATTAATGGAGATTAACTATGAGTGTTG
>JAILNJ010000007.1 GCA_024691665.1 Gammaproteobacteria bacterium
CGTTCAAGATTTAACTGACAAGTTCATTAAAGAAATCGACACATTACTTGATATTATAACCACATGCAAGTCCAATAACTTCTATATCTGTATATTCTCTTATAACGTCTAAGGTTTGAGTTCCAATTGAACCAGTTGAACCTAGTAAAATTAATTTTCTCATACGCGTGTGCGCGTGCGTATATATTATATTAGTATAATAAGCACGCAAACTCCTACAAATATATATGAATCAAATCTATCAAGGATACCACCGTGTCCTGGGAAGATTTGAGAGTAATCTTTAATCTCATATTCTCTTTTAAGTTTAGATGCGAATAGATCACCTATTTCATCAATAACTGATAGAACTAAAGAGAATAATATAACGAGTAATATTGCCCATACATCTTGAACATTAGGGAATAATACTTTATGTACATTAGTTAGTATTGCGAATACTGGAGGAATTACTACACTAAATGCAGTACCAGCTATACTTCCTTCAATACTCTTTTTAGGAGAAATTGTTGGGGCAAGCTTATGTTTACCAAACTTAGACCCAAAGAAATAGGCAAACATATCAGTACACATACAGATAAGTACTGCATAGATTAGTACAAATAATCCTTCTCTATATAGTCCAGTTTCTATATTTCTAATTAAAGCTAGGCTACTAAATCCAATAGCTGGATAAAATATACTTAATAGTGAATTTCCAAGATTATGAATATTCATTCTCTTATCAAATATCATTAACGCTCCAAAATATAGGAACATGAGTAATAAGTAGAATCCAATATACATAAATTCTTTTAAGAAGATAGAATAATAGATTACTGAATAGCTTAAAGCTGATAAAACAATGTTAGCTATTCTTCTTGAATCCCATTTATCTTCTTTTTTAAACATCTTTTCAAGTTCATATGTCGCACCAACAGATAATAATCCTGCGAATATTACCATAAAGATTTTCCCAAAGAATACTACAGGAGTAATTAAGACAATTAATACAATTGCGGTAATGGTTCTTTTCTTTAAATCACTCATTCTTTTATTCCTCCAAATCTTCTATTTCTATTGTTATATTCTTCTATAGCCTTATCTAGTTCATCTTCATTAAACTCAGGCCAATATACTTTTGTGAAATATAATTCTGCATAACTAGCTTCAAGAAGTAAGAAATTAGATAATCTTAATTCTCCACCAGTTCTAATTAATAAATCAATTAAAGGTAATTCTTTAGTAGATAAATAGTTATAAATATCTTTTTCATCCTTTAACTTAATATTATTTTCAACTAGATAATTAACTGCGTTATATACGTCATTTAATTCTCCATAGTCGAAACAAATATTCACAATCATTCCTGTGCAATCTTTAGTTTTATTAACTAGATTATCAAGTGATTTTAGAGTAGCTTTAGGCACTCTATCTTTTCTTCCTGAAACTATTACTCTAATATTATTATTAATATATTCTTCGATATCACTTTCAAATTGGCCAGGGATAGACATTAAGAATTTAACTTCCGCCTCAGGTCTAGCCCAGTTCTCAGTAGAAAAACAATATAAAGATAAGGCTTTTACCCCAATTTTAGACGCATAAATAGATAGAGACTTAACTCTATCAAATCCAACTTTATGTCCAAATGATCTTGGTTTACCCTGAAGTTTTGCCCATCTTCCATTTCCATCAAGGATGATTGCGATATGTGATGGTACTCTTAAATTCTCTTTCATAGCCCTTTTATTATACAATATTTATTCTATATTTCTTAAATATATAATAAAAACCACACAATCCGTGTGGCTTTAATAATTAATACTGTTTGCTAGATAGTCATGATGTCGTTTACTTTAGCATCAAGTAATGTGTCGATTTCTTTAATGAACTTGTCAGTTAAATCTTGAACGTCTTTTAAGTAAGCTTCGAGCATATCTTCAGAGATTTCTTTATCCTTCTCATTCTTCTTGAGTTGGTTATTAACTTCTCCTCTAACATTTCTAACTACTACTTTAGCTTCTTCTGCACGTTTCTTAACATCTTTAACAGTATTGTTTCTGTTTTCCTCAGTCATTGGAGGAAGAACTATTCTTAATCCTAATCCATCATTTTGTGGTGTAACACCTAGGTTCGCAGCTAAAATTGCCTTATTGATATCATTTAATGCATTTCTATCATAAGGTTTGATATAGATTTGGTTAGCTTCAGGTACAGAAATACCAGCAACTTGAGTAATAGGAGTTTCAACTCCATAATAATCAAATCTTACGCCATCGAACATTTTAGGATTAGCACGTCCAGTTCTAGCTTTTTGGAGGGCTTCTTTATAGTTTTTTAAGACTCCTTCCATCTTTTCTTCGCATTCCATCATTAATTCATCAGAATCCATTATTAATTCTCCTTTTTAATTAAGGTGCCCTTAACTTCGCCTTTAAAGGCTTTAGTAATTGAACATTCCTTATCAACTTCAAAAACTAAAATGTCAATGTCACATTCATCTGCGAGTTTCGCAGCTTCAAGATCCATGACTTTAAGTTCTCTTTCAAATAATTCCTTATGAGTTAGTATATCATATTTTTTAGCATCTTCAAATACTCTAGGGTCCTTATCATATACTCCATCAACCCCTGATTTACCCATTAATACTAATTTTACATTAGTATCTTTAGCTTTCATGAGTGTCGCACTATCAGTTGAGCAGTAAGGATTACCAGTTCCACCAGCATAAATATTAACGTATCCTTCCTCAAGTGATTTAATAGCGTCTTCAGGGTTATAATCAAGCATTACTTTAGGGAATGAGAGCGAAGTATAAAGTTTAACCTTTACACCCAACTTTTTAAGACAATCATTTAAAGCGATTGAGTTAAGCATAGTTCCCATCATACCCATATAATCACAATCAACTCTTGATAGTCCAATCTTTTCAGAATCTCTTCCTCTAAAGAAATTACCACCACCGATGACTATACCAATATTATATTTATTTAATAACCAAGCTTCTTTAATGTCTTTAGCAAATACAAGTAATTTATCATAATCGATACCTGAATCTTGTCTGCCTTTTAAGACTTCACCTGAGAGCTTTAAGATTACATTGTTCATAAGAAACCTCCTTTTTGGGTAAAAAAAGAAACACGAAAACCGTGTTTCCTTTTTAACTACTTAATTTGTTCCATTACTTCTTTAACGAAGTCAGATTCTTTCTTTTCGATACCAACACCAACTACATTTCTTGAATAAGAAACGAGTTCAGTATTGTTTTGTGCTAAGTATTGAGCAACTGTTGTATTAGGATCAACAATAACTCCTTGGTGAACTAAGCATACTTCCTTAAGTTCTTTTTGAAGACGACCTTCAATCATCTTAGCAATGATTTGGTCAGGCTTATTAGGATTTTGTTCTTTAGATTCTTTAGTTAATACTTCTCTTTCTTGAGCTAACCATTCTTCAGAAACTTCTGATTCATCCTTATAAAGTGGGTTGTTTGCACATACAGTCATTGCTAAAACTTTTGCTACTTGAGCGTCTGTTCCATTAACGATTGTAACAACTGCAATCTTACCACCATTGTGTTTATAAACACCAAATAATTGGTTGTCAGCTTTTTCAATAACTTTAACGTTTCTTAAAGTGATCTTTTCACCAATAACAGCAGTGAAACCTAATACCATATCAGCAACTGTTTCACCTTTTTCATTTTTAACATTTAAAGCATCTTCAGTGTTATTAACACCAGAAGCTAATAAAACTTTACCAACTTCAGCTTGGAAGTTTTTGAATTTTTCATTCTTAGCTACGAAATCTGTTTCACAGTTAATTTCATATACTAAAGCTTTATTTCCTTCAACTAATACTTCAAATAAACCTTCAGCAGATACTCTTGAAGCTTTCTTAACGGCTTTGGCCATTCCTTTTTCACGGAGCCATTTAACAGCTTCATCAATATTGTTGTTAGATGCATCTAATGCCTTCTTGCAATCAAGAACGCCTGCACCTGTCATTTCTCTTAATTCTTTTAATAATTGAGTAGTGCTCTTTTCCATTTGGTATATCTCCTAAATTATTATTTTGAGAGAACTTCGATAAGTTCTGCTTTCTTCATATCTGAATAACCAGTGATTCCTCTTGCTTTAGCTAATGCTTTGAGTTCAGCAACTTTAAGGCTATTTAAGTCTTGAGCTTCTTCAGCTTTAGGAGCTTCTTCAGCTTTTGGAGCTTCTTTAGCTTCTTCTTTGTTAACCATTTCAACTACTACTTCTTCAGCAAGAATTTCTTTTTCAAGTGCAACTTCAGCTGGTGTTTCAACAACGCCTCCAGCACCTTCGATTAATGCGTCTGCCATCTTAGCAACGATTAACTTGAGTGATCTGATTGCATCGTCATTTGCAGGGATAACGTAATCTACATCATCTGGATCGCAGTTTGTATCAACGATTCCGAATACTGGGATTCTAAGTCTCTTAGCTTCGAGAACTGCAGTTCTTTCTTCATGTGGATCAACTACAAAGATTGCTTGTGGGAGAGTATTCATTTCATAAATACCACCAAAGAACTTTTGAAGTCTTACTACTTCAGCTCTGATTTCATTAACTTCTTTCTTAGGAAGAGACTTAACAGTTTCTTCATCAGCGAGTAATTTTTCGAAATCTTGAAGCTTCTTAACTGACTTTCTGATAGTCTTGAAGTTAGTCATAGTTCCGCCAAGCCATCTAACATTAACATAGTAATGTCCGCATCTTAATGCTTCTTCTTTAATTACTTCTTGATCTTTTTTCTTTGTTCCAACGAAGAGAACTTTACCACCATCTTTACCGATTTCTTTGAATACTTCATAAGCTTGATCGATGCAAGCACTAGTCTTTTCAAGGTCGATAATGTGTGTTCCGCCTCTTGATGTGAAGATGTATTGTCCCATTTTAGGATTCCATCTGTTGGTCTGATGACCAAATTGTACGCCAGCCTCTAAAAGGCTCTTCATAGGTATAACAGCCATGTTTTACAAATTCCTCCTTATTTTCTGATTTTGTCCTCCACTACTTCTACGCCCCTTGGGCACCAAATCGATTGAATTGGCTCTCACCCTTCAGCTCCATAGTGTGTGTTTTTGGCCTTGTCTATTCTATCATACATTTATATAAAAATACAAGTATTTTTTATAGGAGATTATAATTTTAAAAAATAGGCCACAAAAATGACCTATTATTTTTAGTATATTTTACGGTTATTTATGATTAGATATCCATCTAACATTTCTTTCATTGTTTTATAAGATTTAAACAATAAAGACTTATTAAATGAGTCCTTATCAAGAGCAACTCTCTTAACATTTCCCTCATTATCTTTTAGTGATGCGTGAAGGTTTTTAAGTTGAAGTTCAAATAGATTTCCTTCATCTACTTCATCTTGAGTATCTAAAGTAACTATATCTTTATGCATTCTCTCTTTAGAATCACCAACATCATCAATAAATGATTCTTGAAGTTTCTTTAAGTTCAATACCTTTAATGAATCTCTAATTGTCTCCGCTCTATTAATTGAAATATAGTAATAAAGAAGATCGACGTTCTTCCATTCAGATGGGTTTAATGTATCTCCAAAATTATTTATAAGCATGTTGTAAATATCATTCGCAGTATCATTATTTTCTTTTAAACTATTTTGATATTTTTCTGCGACAGCTAATACATCTTTTTCATAATCTTGGTATTCTTGTTTTTTCTTTTCAAGTTCTCTTTCAAGTTCAGCTAACTCATTTTTATAGTTTTGGATTTGGTCTTCGTTCACTCTTAATTGAGCTTTAATGTTCTCATCTTCAACAGTGAAATATTTAACTACATCTTTTTTACTTCTAAAGTAGAAAGCTACAAAGAATAGTAAGGCAATTAATGCGATTAGTGGAATGCCACCTTTCATGAATAATTTAAGGAATTGATTATCGTTTTGATACTTAAGTCCGAATAGTACAAAGTATAATATCATACCCACAATAGTAACTAAAGAAAGTACTAAATATAGCGAATTTCTCTTAGTTCTGTGAATCTCTTTTCTACTGCTTTCATGAATTCTTAAGATCTCATCTTCTAAGTCTTTATACTTTTTTGTAGTTTCAAGAATTCTATCATTTGTATTAAGTATTTCATTGCTTTTTTCTTTGAGTAATCTATCTTGTGCAGAAATTGATTTATTGAGTTCTTTATTTGCATCACAAATTTGGCTTATCATTGATATGCCGCATCTTATTTGTAGTAATTCTTTTTTAACATTAGTTATTGTGCTCATTGCCATACAGATAACCTCCATTAAAAATATAGGTTATGTTTATTATATATATACTTGGCCATATTTCAAGTACTTTATAAATTTTTTCTATAAATGGCCTGCACCAGTTTTCTTGATTTCTTTCTTAAGAGTATTTTCCGCAAGTGCTAATTCAATGTTTCTTTCTCTATTTTCTTGTCTTCTAATATCAAGCAAATTATGGAAGGCAATCATAGCTTCATCTTTTGTTTTACCAAAGGCAATAGATTCACAAGTGACTGAAACATTATCATCCATATTTCTTACTACTGCGCTTGATAAAGCAATATAATCTATGTCTTTATTTTCTTTTGTAACCGCAACATACCCAATCTTTACAGTAGAAATAAGTGGTAAGTGATTATTGAGCATACCGAAAGATCCATTTCTTTCATCATGGATTAATATGTATATACAATTTTGTTCACTGTATTCTACTCCAAGCGGAGTCACAATCTTTATATTCATGCTTTATATCCTAATTGTTCTGCCTTTTTAATTACATCATCAATTGTTCCAACAAATCTGAATGCTTCTTCAGGATAATCATCAAATTTGCCAGAGAGTATTTCTTTAAAACTTCTAATAGTATCATCAATTCTTACATATGCACCTGGGTTACCTGTAAACTTCTCAGCTACAAAGAATGATTGAGATAAGAAATTCTTAATACGTCTTGCACGCTTAACGATGACTTTATCTTCATCAGATAATTCGTCCATACCAAGGATTGCGATGATATCTAGAAGTTCATTATATCTTTGAAGAATCTCTTGAACACGTCTTGCAGTGTTATAGTGTTCTTCACCTACGATTAATTTATCTAGAGCACGTGATGTTGATGCTAGTGGATCAACCGCAGGATAGATTCCTTCTTCTGCAATCTTACGTGAAAGGTTAGTAGTCGCATCAAGATGAGTGAATGCTGTTGCTGGAGCTGGGTCTGTATAGTCATCAGCTGGAACATATACAGCTTGAATAGATGTAATAGAACCATCTACTGTTGATGCAATTCTCTCTTGTAGTTCACCCATATCAGATGCAAGTGTTGGTTGATAACCTACCGCACTTGGCATTCTACCAAGTAAAGCTGAAACCTCTGAACCTGCTTGAGTAAATCTGAAGATATTATCGATAAAGAGTAGCACATCTTGATGTTCTTTATCTCTAAAATGTTCTGCCATTGTAAGAGCTGATAAGCCTACTCTCATACGTGCACCAGGAACTTCGTTCATTTGTCCAAATACCATTGTAGTCTTTGAAATAACGCCTGATTCAGTCATTTCTGTGTATAGGTCATTACCTTCTCTAGTTCTTTCACCAACACCCGCAAATACTGAAATACCACCATGGTTAGTTGCTACATTATGGATTAATTCTTGAATTAAGACAGTCTTACCAACACCGGCACCACCGAATAAACCAATCTTACCACCCTTAATATATGGAGCTAGTAAGTCGATAACTTTAATACCAGTTTCAAACACTTCTACTTTAGCGTTAACGTCAGTTAATTTTGGTGCGCTTCTATGGATTGGATCATACTTAGTATCCTTTGGGAGTGGTTCAGCGTGGTCAATAGCTTCGCCAAGTACATTAAATACTCGTCCAAGAGTAACGTTACCTACTGGAACTTTAATTGGAGAACCAGTATCAATTACTTCCATACCACGACGAAGACCATCAGTTGGACCCATTGCGATACAACGAACAATTGAATTACCTAAATGTAGTGCAACCTCAAGTGTAAGATGTACTCCAATATTATCATTGTCTTTAGCGTTAACATCGATAGTTAATGCATCCTTTATATTTGGAAGTTTATCTAAGAATTCTACATCTACTACTGATGATAAAACTTCTTTAATAATACCTTTATTCATGAGTCTCCTCCTTAATTAACCGCATTTGAACCATTGATGATATCAGTGAGTTCAGTTGTGATTTGATTTTGTCTTGCGTGATTATATTTAAGAGTTAATTTCTCTTCTATTTCTTTTGCGTTATCAGATGCATTCTTCATCGCATTCATACGAGAAGCGTGTTCTGATGTCTTCGCATCAAGAATGATTCTAAATAATGTGTAAGAGATATTTAGTCTAATTACTTGATTTAATACTTCTTCTTTAGAAGGTTCAAAGATATATTCTGTCTTATCTACTTCTTTATAGTCCTTATCAAGTCTTACTGGAAGGACTTGTTCTCTTACGATCTTATTAGACATTGTATTAATGAACTTTTGATAGAAACATACAGTTCTACCTACTTCACCTTTAATATATCCTTCAGTGATTTTGTCTGATACTTCTTCGAAGTCTACGAATAATACATCATCTCTAATATTATTAGGTTCTTCGTTTACCACATTATACTTCTTACTCTTAGCGAAACTAAACGCTTTAAAGCCAATAGTTGCGACTAAGAATTCATCTTTAGCTTTATGATGTGATTTAGTATACTCATCAAAGAACTTAAAGAGTGCATTATTATAGTTACCTATTAAACCTCTATCGGATGATATTAAGATATAACATGGTCTCTTTTTATTTTTCTCTAAAGCTTTAGATTTAAGATCTGGATTATTAAAAAGAAGGGAATTCATTGTTTCCTTGATTGATTCTTGAATTGGTCTAAATTCCTCTAGAGATTTTTGTGCCCTTCTTAACTTCGCAGTTGAAACCATATTCATAGCTTCAGTAATCTGATAAGTCTTCTTAGTGGCATTTATTCTCTCTTTAATTTTCTTCTTTTCTGCCATATTATCTAAAAGTTGCTTTAAATTCTTTTATTACTTTATCCATTAATTCATCGTTTGGAACTTCTTTAGTTTCAACGATTTGTTCTAATATTTCTTTTCCTGTTTTATTAATCATAAAGAAGTTATGGAGATTCTTTTCAAATCTTTGAACATCTTTAGTTTGGATATCATCAAGATATCCTTTTGTAAGAGTATAAAGTGATATAACTTCAAGTTCTACAGGCATAGTTTCATGTGCTCCTTGAATTAGAAGTTGAATAGTCTTCTTACCTCTTTCAAGTTTTCTAGCTGTTTGTTCATCTAGGTCTGAACCAAATTGAGTAAATGCTTCAAGTTCTTGGAATGATGCAAGGTCAAGTCTGAGTGTTCCAGTTAATTTCTTGATAGCTTTGATTTGAGCTGCACCACCAACTCTTGATACAGATAGTCCTGGAACTTCCGCAGGACGGATACCACTGTGGAATCTATTTGTTTCAAGATAGATTTGTCCATCAGTGATTGAAATAACATTGGTAGGAATATATGCACTGAAATCACCTTCTTGTGTTTCAATGATTGGAAGAGCGGTAAGTGATCCTCCACCTAATGATTTGTTTAACTTCGCAGCTCTTTCAAGAAGTCTTGAATGTAGATAGAAGATATCACCAGGATAAGCTTCTCTTCCTGGAGGTCTTCTTAAAAGTAGAGATATTTCACGGTATGCGACAGCTTGTTTAGATAAGTCATCATAAACAACTAAAGCGTCTTTACCATTAAACATAAACTCTTCACCAATAGCGCATCCTGCGTATGGTGCAATATATTGAAGTGGAGCTGGGTCTGATGCACTTGCACATACTACAGTTGTATATTCCATAGCTCCGAACTTTTTGAGTGTATCAATTACTGCGGCTACTGTTGATTCTTTTTGTCCTATTGCAACGTAAATACAGTAAACGCCTTTACCTCTTTGGTTAATGATTGTATCAATCGCAAGAGTAGTTTTACCAGTTTGTCTATCACCAATAATTAATTCTCTTTGACCTCTACCAATAGGTGTTAAAGTATCAACAATCTTTAAACCTGTTTGAAGAGGCGTATTAACTGATTCTCTATCAATAACACCAGTTGCGACCACATCAATTGGACGTCTCTTTTTAGAACTGATTTCTTTTCCACCATCAAGAGCGATACCCAGAGGGTTTACAACTCTTCCGACCAACTCTTCACCCACAGGTACTTCTACAATGTGTTTTGTGGTTCTTACGATATCGCCTTCTTTAACCTGACCATTATCGTTAAGTAAGATTACACCAACCATATCTTTTTCAAGGTTAAGGGCAATTCCAAATACTCCATTTTCAAATGTAAGTAATTCATTACTCATAACGTTATCAAGGCCAAATACTTTACAAATAGAATCGCCAACTGAAACTACACGACCAACTTCTTTAGTTTCAAGGTCGCTTTTATATGATTCTATTTGGCTTTTAAGTAAGAGAGATATTTCTTTTGCATTTATCTTTTCCATAGGACTACCTCTTTAAATCATTAATTAAATCATTAAACTTCTTATCAACTGTGAGATCTATGATATTAGATTCATATTCAATTCTAATACCCGCAGTAATACTCTTATCAATCACATTCTCAAGCAAAACATTCTTTGAAGTTTTTATTTCTAGTTTTTCTTTTAACTTGTCTAAGTATTCTTTAGTTAAGTTAACTTTAGAATACACAAATACTTTAAGAAGGTTATATTCTAAATAATATAAAGCCTCAAAATCATCCTTTATATCACCTATTATCTCTATTCTTCTATTATCTAGAAGAGTATAGATAAAACGCCTAAATAGGTCATTTTTAAGGCTCTTATCAATTAGTTCTTTCTTCTTCTTAATTGATATTTCTGGATAGCATAAAAACTTGAGGATTTCATCATCACTTAATACTTTATTAAATTCATTTAAGTTATATAAAAGTACTTCCTTTTCTTGTTTAGAGGAAGATAATTCATATAAAGCTTGTGCGTATTCAAGTGATAATTCGCTCATTATTTCTCCAAGTCTTCTAGTGCTTTTTCATTAAACTTGATGTCATCAACGTTTTCATCAATCATCTTTGATGCCATACGTGATGCAACATCTACAATTTCATCTTTAGCTTCTTTTAAGATTTCATCTTTTTGTCTTAAAGCTTGAGCTTTAGCATCAGCAATAATTTCTTTTGCTTCAGCTTTAGCCTTTTCGATTATTTCATCTTTTTGTGCTGTAGCATCAATTCTTGCGGTAGTTAAAATCTCATTAGCTTCATTCTTAGAATTAACTAAGATTTCATCAGCTTCAGCTTTAACTCTATCTGCTTCATCTTTAATCTCTTGAGCATCTTTATATTCTTCTTTTATCTTTTCTTTCTTAGCATCTAAGAATTTTGTAATCTTATTCCAGAATAAAAATCTCACGATGATAAATAAAAGAAGGGTAGCAATAAGGTTGATTAAAAAATCGGTTAGGTTAACACCGAATGCATTTTGAAGAACCTCTGTGATTTTATCTCCTATTGCATTACCAAGAATATTAAACATCTTAATCCTCAGTAAATATTATTTTGTAGCAAAGATTAACATCATTGCAGTAATTAAAGCGTAAAGACCAGTTGTTTCAGCGATAGATGCACCA
Organism: Gammaproteobacteria bacterium; assembly: GCA_024691665.1. Lineage (GTDB taxonomy): Bacteria > Bacillota_I > Bacilli_A > Izemoplasmatales > UBA1188 > UBA1188. Next base: position 11,701 of record JAILNJ010000007.1, read on the forward strand.
ACGATCATAGTTGAAGTGATTTTAGATGCAGCTTCAGGTTGTCTTGCGATAGCTTCTACTGCTTTACCAGCAACGAATGATTGACCGATACCTTGGCTCATACCAGTGAGTACAGCGATACCAGCACCAAGATATGCGAGACCTCTTGCGAAGAATTCATTGTATTGAGGTGCTTCAGCTAAAACACCCATAATTCCTCTAAATAAATTTTCTAACATAATATATTCCTCCAATTATTATTCTTCTTCTAAATTCATATTTTGTCTTGATAGCATTAATACAAGCATTGTATATACAACTACTTGAATCATACCAAAGGCTATATCAAATACAGTGTGGACTAACGCAGAAGTTATTATAACTCCCACAGTTCCACCAACTAAAGTTCCGGCAAGTCCACCAATTGCAGTAGTAAGCATATTACATGCGCCAAGAACTAAAGAACCTAATACTACACCACTAAAAATATTACCGAATAGACGCATACCTAAGGCAATCGGTGTAGTAAGTTCACTAAGTAAAGATATTGGGAATACTAAGAATGATACCCCTTTAACAGGTCCCATAAATCCTTTCATTCTTCCTTTAAATCCTTGATACTTAAATCCAATAAACTGAAGTATTACAAACGCAATTACACACATTGAGAGCGCTACACCTAAGTTAGACATAGGTGGAGTGAGTCCAAAGAGTGATGAAAGGTTTGCGAATGTAAGGTATGATGTAATCATTATTACAAATGGAGCAAAGAACTTCTTTTCTTTAACATCTGTATTATTTACTGCAAAAGAGTTTGCGAATTCAACAAATATTACAGATAAACCCATAATACCTTTGGTTGGTACTTCGTCTTTTTCAGGATCAAGTTTAGAGAATCTAATACCTGTGATAATAAAGTATAGAGCAAGCACAATAAAGATAACTATGACAGTTTTAGCTGAACTAGATAAGTTCCAGTCAAAATGTAGATTAATCATTTTTTGCACCTCCTCTTGAATCTAAGAGTCCCATGATTATTAAGAACACTGGATACTCTAAGACTCCAAATATAATATAGATAACATTGTAATCAGCGAAATAGCATGCGACAAAGATAATTGCGCCTAATATTAAGAATCTGATTACATAACTTAGTGGAACGAATAATCTTAATTTATTTACGTTCTCACGTTGAATCTTAAACGTTAATTTATAGTTTCCATAATTTAAGACAATAGAAATAGTAGCCCCAATAACTAAGCTTTTTATTTCTGCATTATTATTCTTGGTGACGAAGAATAATATGATAGAAAGTAAAACAGTAAATGGGACAGAGAATATAATCGCTTTATCGAACATAGTTAATTCTCTATCGTTCATTTTCTTGTCCTCGTAATTAAATTATAGAAAGGTATCGGACCAATTAAGAATATAGCTAAGAGCAAGAATAAGACTTTAGTATTACATAACTTATCTAAATAAACACCAAGCCAGATTCCGCCACCTAAAAGGATAATAATCTCAAAAACAAATTGGGAAAATATTACGTATGTTGCGACATACTTTTTTACTTTCTTTCCTTTAGGTTCTTCTTCAGTTTCTTCTTTGAGTGTTTCAGGGAGCTCTTCAGTTGAATTAGATTCTTCTTTTTGTTCTTCCTCTAATTCTTCTTCTAGTTCTTCCTTATTTTGTTCCGAATAATCTGTCACCACAATCTCCAAGACCAGGGAGTATATATCCCTTGTCATTTAATTCTCTATCTACTTTGACCATATAGATATCAACATCAGGATAAGCTTCTTGAACAGCTTTAATTCCTTCAGGACAGCCTACAAGGCCAACATAAATTATATGTTTAACACCTTTACTCTTTAATAGTTCAATACCTTTAATGCATGAACCACCAGTTGCGAGCATTGGATCAACTAGAATACAAGTTGTACTATCTTTAATCTCTGGAAGTTTAAAATAGTATTCAACTGGTACTAAAGTTTCTTCATTTCTATATAGTCCAATATGACCAACTTTAGCTTGAGGGATAATACGTCTAATACCATCAACCATTCCAAGACCCGCTCTTAAAATAGGTACAATTACAATATCAGTGGCTAAAGTCTTACAAGTAATAGTTTCAAATGGAGTTTCAACTATTTTATCTTTGACCTCAAGGTTTCTTGTGATTTCATAAGTCACAAGCATACCAATTTCATCTACAATTTCTTTGAAATCTTTAGTAGATGTATTCTTATCTCTAATGATTGCCATCTTCGAATCTAGAAGTGGATGTGATAAGACGTGTAACATTATTTTTCCTCCTCAATTTCTTTTATTAAATTTATTCTTCTTAAGTGTCTTTCTTCGTCAGCCATAGGAGTAGTAATAAACTCTTTTACTATTTTTAATGCTTCATCCATTGGTTGATTGATTTCGCCAAGGCACAACACATTAGCGCCGTTATGACGTCTCGCATGCATTGCCATATCGGTAGATAAGCATAACGCAGCTCTAACACCTTTAATTTTGTTGGCGGTAATAGACATACCTACACCATTTGTACATACAAGAATTCCAAAATCAACATTGCCATCTCTTACATCACAAGCGACAGCTTTTGCGAAGATTGGATAATCACATGAATCAAATGAATAAGTTCCTCTATCCACGAATTCGATTTCTTTGAAAGTTTCTTTAATCTTTTCTTTAAGATTAAGTCCACCATGGTCTGAACCAATTGATATTCTCATTAAAAAATCCTCCTATTGTTTATTATATAATAAAACTTAAAAAAATAAGACAAGGATAGAAAATTAATTTTCTATTGTCACTGATCCTTGTCTTAATACTTTTTTATTCTCTGCATCATAGATAGTTGAAGGTAGAGAGTTTAGGTCTCTTCCTTTAACTATGAAATCAACTTCATTTTCAAATTCCTTAGTGTCTTCAAACTTTACTACTGGTGGCTCACCACTATTATTAAGTGAAGTCATAATTAGTGGGCCAAATTTATCAATTACTTTTAGAGTTAAAGAATCATCTGGCATTCTTAAGCCTACTGTGTCTAGTTTAGTCACAAAGTCTTTTACTTTAATAGATTTTTTAAAGATAAAAGTAACTGCGCCTGGCCAGTACTTTTTAAGAAGTGGCATTACATCTTCTGAATTCGTAGTTAAGTCTTTTGTTTGATCAAGATTAGACACTAAAACACAGAAATTTTTAGAAGCGGAACGCTTCTTAATTTCCATAATTCTCTTAGCTCCAGTCTCACTATTATAAAGACATCCAAGGCCATATACAGTATCTGTCTCAATCACAAATACTTCATCTTTTAATTTTAATTTTAAGAGTTCATCTACACTTATAATCATATTACTCCAAATGGCTAATTCTAGCCCTTTATATTGAGTCCAAAGAACTCATTAAAGAACTTAGCCATACCACTATTTTCGCATAATTCATCATACACATAAGTAGATATTTTTTGAATTCTTGGATCCGCATTTTTAAGTGAAACAGTAATACCTGCGTGACTAAAGAATTCAAAGTCATTTTGTGAATCACCACAAGCAATAATTTCTTCTTTTTTATATCCTAATAGTTTAGCGACATCAGTAATCGCATCGCCTTTTGTATATGTAGTTTCATAGAGTTCAATAATGTTTTTGAATGGTCCCCAAGCCCAAATTCTAGAGCCTACATTAGTAAAGTTACTATTCACATATTCATGAATAACCTTAGCGTCTTCATCACTATTTGCGAGGATTAATGTACCATGAACCTCCTCAGGCAATATATCATTTAAATCACCGATATGAAGTTTATTTGGATCACTATAGTGCATTAAAAGTCTATATAATTCTCCATCTAAATTAGAGTGGATATCATCATATGATTCACTGAAGAATAAGTTATATCTACCTTTCATCTTATTATAGATATCAAGAACATCTTCTCTCTTCATATATACACTCTTAATAATCTTATTCTCATTAGGGTAACTTACGAGGCATCCATTATAGTTAATTAGAGGTGTCTTTAAATTAAACGCATCATATACGAATTTTGATGATCTTAAAGGACGTCCTGTAGTAATAACTATATCGTGACCTAGTTCATTTAATTTATTAAATATTTTCTTTGAGTAGTCAGTTAAGCTATATAAATCTGGAAGGAGTGTACCATCTAGATCTAGCGCAATTAGATATTTTTTCATAGTTCAATTATACCACAACTTAGGTTTAGAAATTGTGAAATAATCTTGAAACCGTTTTTCATATTTTTTCTTTATATGATAAAATAAAGAAAAGTCAGGAATATTTATTATGTTAATCAATTCAATCTTCAATCTTCAAAATATTATAGTGTTTTTATTAGGACTTATATCTGGAGTCCTACTTCTTTTTGCGATTCTATTAATCGTCTTTTCAAACAAAAAGAAAGTAAAGAATAGAATATATAGTCCAGTTAAAGAAGCTATCGACGAGAAAAAGATTAATGAGATGATAGCTAATAAACAAAAGAATTTAATCTATCAAGTTGAAGAATATGATAAAGAATTACTTCCTACCGCAGTAAAACTATCTACTGAATTAATTCATGAAGTCGCATCTTATTATTATCCTGATTCTAAGCTTCCTGAATATGAATTAACTTTAGTGGAAGCTACTGAACTCGTTACATATATAATGGATAGAGTTTCAAAGCTTTTAGATAAACCTATTATTAAGAGTTTCAAGAATAAAACTATTAGTGAAATCTTAACTCTTATTAATAAGGGTAAGAAAGTATCTCAAAGCGCCGCAGTTAAAGGCGGAGATGAAGCTATTAAAACATATAAGAATGTCGCAAATATTATTAATCCAGTTTATTGGATTAAGAAGATTGTGGTAGATGGAACTATTAATATTGCGATGAAGAGATTTGGAATGGCCGCACTACAAATAGTTGGAAGTGAAGCCAATAAAATCTATTCAAAGAGTTTATTTAAGAATGACTTAGAAGATAACAGTGATAAGGTTATCGATGAAATATTTAATGATGAGGAGGAGGATAAGTAAATGGGACTTTTTAATCTATTTAAGAAAAAAGTTAATATGGTAGTTAAAAAAAGAACTCCAGACAATAAAGAATTTAAAATTGTAAATATGGATTCAAAAGTTGAACGTCCTAACCACGTCACAGGAGAATTTAAATCTCCAGTATATGGTTCTGATGAAAAAAAGGATGTATTTGTTCCAAGAGTTTCTGATATCCCTGTAGATGCTTATGACTTCTTAAGAAAAGAACCAATCAAAAACACTGGTAAAGATAGTGATAATCCATTCCCAGAATTTAGAAAGGTTGAACCTAGACGTAAAAAGGAAGAAAAAGTTGAGCCAGTTGTTGAAGAGAAAGAAACTATTACTGAATTCTTTGGTGATAAGCCTGAGGAGCCAGTTGTTGAAGAACCAAAACAGGAAGAAAAAGCTCAAGTATATAAATATGAAGAATCAGATGAACCAAATCCTTCATTTGATCCAACTGTATTTAGCTCACTCTTTGGCGTTGATGTAGATAAACCTAAGAAGGTTAAGGAAGAACCTAAAGAAGTTAAGAACGAAGATTCTTCTTCTTTTAGTGAATCTATATTCAGTGAACCAGTTGAAGAAGAAAAACCAGTATTTGTTAGACAGGAAGAAAATGACGATCCTGAAAGAGAAGCTAGAGCTCACGTAGAAAAGATGGAAAGAATTTATAGAAACTATAAACTCCCACCTCTATCACTTCTTCCAGAACCAAAATTCAAAATAGATAATGATGATGAATGGAACGTTAATAATATAGCTATCATCAACCAAACTCTTCAAAGTTTTAGAATTGATGGTCAAGTTAAAGAATATACTCAAGGTCCTACATTCACTCGTTATGCGATTATGTTAGGTCCAGGTGTTCCAGGTTCTAAGATTTCAAATATCCAAGATGACCTTCAAAGAACTCTTGCGACTTCATCATTAAGAATTGAAAACCCAATTCCTGGTAAACCTTATGTAGGTATTGAAATACCTAATTTAAATAGACGTAGTGTAACTTTAAGAGAATTAATCGGTACTGAAGAATTTATGAATTCTAAAGACCCTCTTTTAGTTCCAGTTGGACTAGACGTAGAAGGTAAAGTTAAGTATTCTTCTGTCGCAGATTTCCCACATGGTTTAATTGCGGGTTCATCTGGTTCAGGTAAATCAGTATACTTATCATGCTTTATCGCATCACTTCTATATAAGAATAGTCCAGAAACATTACGTTTCTTCTTCATTGACCCTAAACAAGTTGACCTATCTCAATTTGATGGAATCCCACACCTCTTATCTCCGATCGTAACCGATCCTAAAGAAGGCGTGAATTCAATTAAGTGGTTAATTGATGAAATGGAAAGACGTAATACAATCTTTAGATCTATCCCAGGTATTACTAAATTATCTGAATATAATAAATACGCTGATAGTCATAAAGGTGAATATAAAAAGATTCCATATATAATCGCAGTTATCGATGAAGCCGCAGACTTCCTCTTAAATGCCGGTAATGAAGCTCAAGATTTATTAACTAAATTACTACAAAAGAGCCGTGCCGCAGGTATTCACGTAATCCTTGCGATGCAAAAACCTGTCGCAGCCGTTGTATCTACTACTATTAAATCAAATGCTGGATGTAGATTCGCATTCAAAGTTACTGATAGAGTAGACTCAATGACTATTATAGGTAAGACTGGTGCTGAAAGCTTACTCGGTCGTGGTGATATGATTTATTACTTAAACGGTGATACAGGAAGATATCAAAGTGGATTTATAAGTGGCGCAGATTGTGTAAAGATAAAAGAACATTGCCAATCTCAAGCTCCACTTGATTATATGTTCCTACCATCAGAACTTGATAAGAAATCTAGTTCTGGTCAAAGCGCAGAAATTGATGAACTCTTTGGAGATATCGCAAGATATGTTGTATATGAAGGAAGATGTTCAATCAACGCAATCTCTCAAAAATTTAATGTTGGATATAATAGGGCTAACGCTATAGTTCTTTCAATGGAATACTTCGGAATAGTATCTGAAAACCAAGGAACTAAAGCTAGACAAATTCTTATTACTCCAGAAGAAATTGAATCAAAACTACAATCTATAGGAGTTAGATAGATTTGAAACATCTAGATGAAAGTGATTTAAAGATTAAAAAGAATAGTAAAACAGTAGGGGATATTATTTTTGGTGGTATATCATTATTCCTTCTTTTAATCATATTCTTTTTCAATATTCAAAACGAAGTATGCTTATCTAGAAAGTTTGTATTCCCTCAAGCTTACGCTAATAGAGTAATACTAACTGTTATGGGCATCATTCTTCTTGTTACTTTCATCGTTCACTTATTATGTTTAATCCTATCAGGAATATTCATCTTCTCTCACCATGATACATACTATAAAGTTAAGACAGTAATATTTAATACTTTAAATACTTTAAACATTGTCCCAGTTATCTTAATGATCGTTCTTGTGTTTGATACATTCATCGCATCAACTATAGATGTATCAGGCGACTCTATGAAGAATACTGTTCAAGACGGAAATACGGTACTAGTCTCTCATACTAGATTTGAAAAACTAGAAAAAGGAGATATCGTAATTCTTAATTTAAGTTCAAATAATAAAGAACCAGACTTAATTATTAAAAGAATTTGGGCACTTGAAGGCGATACTATTAAGTTCGTTGAAGAAAATGGATACGCAGTTTTATACGTTAATGGTGAAAAGACATTAACTAATACATATACTCCAATCTATCAATATATAAATACTGAGGTTACACTAGGTAAAGGTGATATCTTCGTAATGGGTGATAACTTAAAAGTTTCAAAAGACTCAAGATACTGGGGTATATTTAATACACTAAAGAAAAATAGTGATACCACATATATGCACGCAAATTATTGTGGTAAAGTCACCTATTCAATCGCACCATTTGGTAAGATTGAAGATAAAGGAATAATGCTATGAGTGATACAGATTATAATATCAACTGGTTTCCTGGCCATATGGCCAAGGCCATGAGACAGATAAGAGAAAAACTTAATCTATGTGATGTAGTAATCGAAGTGCTTGATTCAAGAGCGCCTTTTTCGTCTATCAATAAAGCATTAAAAGAAATGATTGGTGATAAACCTCTTCTTTTCGTTATGAATAAAATAGATATGGCTGATGAAAAAGTTACTAAAGAATGGCACACAGAACTCAATACAACTACAATGCCTGTGTGTATTAATTCACTAGACGGAGAAGGAAACATTAAACACATTGAAGAAGAACTAGCTAAACTTTTAAAAGATAAGATTGATAAAGCTAAATCATTCGGAAAATCAATCTATCCAATTAAGGCAATTGTCGCAGGCATTCCAAACTCAGGTAAATCAACATTAATGAATAACTTAGCTAAAAGAAAAGCTATGACTACAGGTGATAAACCTGGAGTCACTAAATCGCAAACTTATCTTAAGGCCTCAGATAAACTTATTCTTCTTGATAACCCAGGAATACTCTGGCCTAAGTTTGAAAATCAAAACCAAGCTAAACTCTTATGTTTAATTGGTT
>JAILNJ010000012.1 GCA_024691665.1 Gammaproteobacteria bacterium
AAATAACTATGAAAGAGTTATTGAATCATTCACAAAAGTGAAGCTCTACTACGTTCTTTTTATCAGTCATAATAATATTATATTCGAAATAAGTGAAATGTGGTATTAAATGTATTTAATATCACATAATATTCAAAATAAAAAAGACCACATTTTTTAAAATGTAGTCTTTATTTTTATAACTTAGTAAATTCTACTACTGGTTCGTCGATAACCTCTACTGTATATTCAACTCTTTCTAGAGGCTTATCTCTATAATCAGTTTTTAAGTTTGCGATTTTATCAACAATATCCATGCCTTCTACTACTTCTCCAAATACTGCATAGTCACCATCAAGTGATGGACAATCTTTATGGCAGATAAAGAATTGACTACCTGCGCTATTTGGGTTCATTGAGCGGGCCATTGAGAGTGCACCACGTTTATGTTTTAGTGGGTTATTTACACCATTTGATTTGAATTCACCTTTAATAGTGTAGCCTGGTCCTCCTGTACAATCATTCTTAGGATCTCCACCTTGAAGAACGAATCCTTTAATTACTCTATGGAATGTGAGCCCATTATAGAAACCACTTCTTGAGAGTTCTGTAAAGTTTGCTGAAGATATTGGTGCATATTCTCTATTTAATTCAATTTTAATTTGTCCGTAATTCTTAACATTAAATATAATCATAATCTTATAAATTAAAGAGCCAACGAGTGGCTCTTTATAATTAATCATTATTTTGTAATCTTAGTTACATGCATATTAGGTCCTTCATACCAATATAAGAAACCTTCAACAGTAACAGTATCTCCGATTTTTAATGCTTCGCCAGCTTTATAAACATCAGTTTCAGCATTGCATAAATCAGTTTCAACGAGGAATTGATATTTAACTTCACCAATCTTTAAGTTGAAGTATAAATCATCACCTTTTTGTCCTGAGTTGTTGTATTTGTAAGCAAATGCAACATTTCCGTTTGGAGTTTCAGTAGCAACTACTTCAGCACCAGTGAATTTAACAAGCATACCTTGTGATTTAATCATTTCTTCAAGGTTAGACCAAGTCTTAGTAATATCTTTTGCCTTAGCGATGTATGTACCTCTTTCGAGTTCATATTTAGCAGTGCCTTCAGCAATTTCATGCATATCACGCCAAATAGCTTTTGTACCAGTAATCTTAATCTTTTGACCAATCTTTAGTTCGTCATATTGTTCATCTGTTACAGACATACGATATACATAATATCCACCTTCTTTATCTTGAAGATAAAGATTTACTGAATGCCATTCATTTTTATATGTCTTAGCTTGAATATAAGCTTCAATAGACATATTCTCTGTTGAATCTTCAGCAGCAATGTATTGTGCATGGTCGAATACGCCCTCACCCTTAGTTTCTTTACAACCAACGAGTGTGAGAGTTAATGCAAGAGTTAATAATAATGCGAAAATCTTTTTCATTTTTTCTCCCTTTTATTTATTTTGTATTTTTTAACTTGATCAATTGTTATATATGTAATTATTCCAGCCCACGTTAAGCCGAATATCACAAATAATATTATAGTTTCTTTTGGTAAAGTTGTAAACTTAGCTTTACCAGATTTTCCTATCCTATAAAGAGAAATTACTTTTGGATAGATGGTATTCTTGATATAATCCTTATTTACCTTCTTAGCGTTTCTGGTAACTTCTTCTATTAATTGACCAGCAGCATCTCTTAAAGATACTGAACCATTAAATGCTGGAGTTACAAAAGTATTATCAATATTTTCAAGTAACATCTTAGTCGCATCTATCTTTACTTGATAGTGAGTTAAGCTATCGAGTGAACCACTATTTAAGTATTCTTGATAGATAATACTATTTTGAGCTTTAGTAGTAACGGGTATATATCCTTCTGTTTCACTATAAGGAATTTGAACATCATTAGTGAGTAAATATTCCATAAAGAGCCATGAAGCCATTACTTCTCCTTCATCTTCTTTATTGAATAGGCATAACGATGGTCCTTGTGAAATCATCTTTATATCAGTTGTATCATATTGAGGAACTGGACGAACTACTGTTTCAAAGTTCGCTCTTTCAGATTCAGGAATATCTTGTAGTGGGGCATTACCACCCATCCAAGTTGAACCTGCGGTTGAATCTATTCCAAATAAACATTTACCTCTATTAAAAGTATTACCTGGATATGATGAAATCTTAAATGTTGAGAAAGCTTTATTCTTAGCGTGAGGTGCAATGTCCATTAGGATTTCCATATTCTCATCACTAAAGAGTAAGATATCTCCATCAATAGTTGAATAATCATAACCTTTTTGAGCTACCATTTGAATCATCATATTATCAGTTGATTTATAGATAATTGGAATAATCTTATTCTCTTTATAGTTATTTGGGTCAGCTTCTTTTTGTGCTTTATTATACTTATCATTCTCTTCAATTGCCTTATCCGCAACTTCAAAGATGAAATCCCAAGTTACTACATCAGGAATTGTATAACCTAACTCCTCTACATAATCCTTATTAATATACAAGGCTTCAGTAGATCTCATAAATGGTAGAGCGTATGTTTGACCATCACCAAGTTTACATTCATCAACGAACTTAGTTACCATTTCATCTTTGGTAGGTGAATCAAACTTAACACTAGATCCACCTAAACCATACTTTGAATCATTAATAAGATTATCTAGTGGAATAATAATATTCTCACCTGTCTTATAAGTTGCGACATGGTCAGGATATGTGATACATACGTTTGGTGTAGTATTAGTTGAGATATTAGTAATAATATCATTATAGATTTTTGAATAATCTGTGTAAGACACTAAACTCACATGAATATTTGGATAGTAAGTATTAAATGTGGCTATCGCATCTTCATAAATTTGTTTCTGGGTAACGTTACTATCATTTTTTGCCCAGAAAGTAATGTAATATTCTTTAGATTCATCAAATGTCTCAGGAACATTAAATAATGATAGTGGTCTTTTCTTATGGCACGCTGATAAGATAAAGGCTAAGGATACTATTAAAATGAAACTGATAATTCTTTTAGTTTTATTCATTTTAATCACCCTTTAGTACCACTCTTAGATACTCCATTCATAATAGTTTTTCTAAATACTAAGAATAGAATGATAAGAGGAATTGATATCGCAACGACGGCGGCCATCATCGCTGGAATATTTTCACGGCCAAATCCATTTTCTCTAATTTCTTGAAGACCATTAGATACGAGGAAATAAGCTGACTTAGTAGTCACAAGTCTTGGCCATACATAAGAGTTAGCGCATTCAATAATCTTCAAGATTATGACTGAGATAATTGTCGGTCTAGACATTGGGATTACTATTCTCATTAAATACTTAAAGTCATTTGCGCCGTCTACTTTTGCGGCGTAATAAATATAGTCACTAATTTGGGCAAAGTTTTCTTTAAGTAAATATACATAGAATACCGAAGTTACTGAAGGTAAGATTAATCCGGTAAAGGTATTTCTTAAGTTTAGATTAGTAATAGTAACGAAGTTTGTGATAACTACAAGTTCATTTGGAATCATCATTAAGGCTAAGAATAAAGTAAATACTATATCTTTACCTTTAAAGTCTAGTCTTGCGAAACCATAAGCCGCAAGGATAGAGACAACAATCATAAGTGTAGTGGTAACAACAGCGAAGATTGTGGTATTTAAGAAATACCTAGAAAGCTTAACTGTAGTAAAGGCCATCACGTAGTTATCTAGTGTAGGTTTTAATACATAAAGTTTAGGGACAATTTCACTATTATATTGTCCGCTTGTCTTAAGCGAAGTTAAAACCATGAAATAGAATGGGAATAATACGATTATTGCCCAGAACGAAAGGAATATGTATTTGAGTACATTTTTAGTTATTTGTTTAGTTTTTGTAGACTTAACATCATATTCCTTAGTATTTTTCATAGTTATTTATTGTAATAAACCTTCTTCTTGCTTATGAGTAAATTGATTACTGTGATAGTTAAAACAATCACAAATAGAATAATTGCTGCTGCTGATGCAAATGATGGATATCCTCCTGAATCTCCATAAAGCATATCATAAACATAACCTACTATTGTATTCATTTCCTTAGCGTTTAAATCAGTACCGAATAACGCCACCGCATCACTATATTCTTTAAACGCTCCAATAAAGCCAGTAATTACTAAATAGAAAATCATCGGTGAAATCATTGGAAGAGTGATTCTAAAGAATGTAGTTCTATCTGATGCACCATCCATTTTAGCTGCTTGATACATTGCCTCAGGTACGCCTAATAATGCATTAGTTAAGATTAAAATCTTAAATGGGAGTACCACCCAGATAATATAGATACAAAGAACCATCATTTTAGCCCAGTATGGACCATCTATAAAGTGAATAGTTGTATCTTTACT
>JAILNJ010000066.1 GCA_024691665.1 Gammaproteobacteria bacterium
ATCTTTTTGATCATATGAAAGATTCTTTGATGTTTACTATGTCTCAGTATCTTTTAGAATGCTTAAGAATTCTCTTAAGCATTCTATAAGATACTGAGAAATAGTAACCATCACAGAATCTTTCATCTGATACAAAAGATACTCTCATGATATCCTTTTCTTTAATTTCACCAGTGATTTGGTCTTTATATAATACCTTTTCTTCTTTAGATGTTGAGAAGAAAAGGCCTGTAGTACCGAAGTTGTATACATGGTGATATAAAGGCGGAAGTTTAATTGACTTCATATCAGTAATGAAGAATGTAGTATGGAATGGAAGAGCATCAAGTACGCTCATTGGAAGCATTCCATGTTTATCAAGCCACATAAGGAAGTTAACAATAAATTTTCTAAACCAATGTGGGCCTCTCATAACTTTATTTACTAAATCGTCAGTTTGAGTGTCAGCCTTTTCTTTCTTAGCTTCCATGATGAGTTTTTCAACTCTATCAATGATTTCTGGTAAGTTTTCAGTACCATCAAATTTAGCTTTTATAGTAGTTTCATCATCAGCTACACCTCTTTTAAGAGATTTTTGTAAAGCTAAACTAAATGCGATATGATTTCTTTGATAAATTCTTTGGTTAACAATGAATCTATTTAAATCAGGTCTTAAAGCGATAGTTCTTACAATAGCTGCGATTAAGATATCAAAATAACTATATACTCTACCTGTGCGTTCTTGTTCCTCTTTAATAAACTTCTTAACTGGCTCAAGTTCTACATCGAATGTAAGCATATTCATTGAGTCATTTCTTGTTTTCATAATAATAGGCATAGCGAAGTATAAACCGCCTAAGTGTTTAACTAGCTTACCATCAGGTCTTTTTCCAAACATAAGTTTCCCTCCAAATTTGTCTAATAAATTATAGCAAAAATATTCAAAAACTATACTCTCTTTATATGAGAGAGTAATTTAAGTATTTAAAAGAAGCCTTTAATATGTTAATATTAATATATAAAAACAGTTAGGTAAAAGTATGAAAAATAAACAAGTAGTTAGAGTTGTCGCAGGTAAGTATAGAGGTAGAAATCTAGAATGTGTTTCTAATGATGTTACAAGACCTACTACTGATGCGAACAAAGAAATGGTTTTTAATACGCTTGGACAATTCTTTGATGGTGGTGTTGCACTAGACCTTTTTGGTGGAACAGGATCTCTTGGAATTGAAGCTTTATCAAGAGGTATGTCAAGCGCATATTTTAGTGAAATTAACCCAGATACATTTAAAGTGCTAAAGAAGAACGTCCAAAACTTATCATTAAATAATGCGACTATATTCTTTGGTTCTTATCGAGATTTCTTAGTTAAATATCAAAACATTAAGTTTGATTTAGTAATGATAGATCCACCATATAGAATCGCTAATGAAATAGATTGGATTTTAAAGTTTATGCTTAAGAAAGAAATGTTTAAGAATGGATGTGATATCCTTCTTGAACTTCCAAAAGAGATGAACTATATTCCAGAGGGATTCAAATTCTTAAAAGAAAAGATTGGTGCCGCATCTAAATTTATATTTTTAAAGTATGAGGAATAATATATGAAAATAGGATTATACCCAGGATCATTTGACCCTATTACACTCGGACATTTAGCTGTCATAGAAAAAGGTTCTAAACTATTTGATAAACTCTATATCTGCGTACTACAAAATGCATTAAAAAATGCATTATTTACTACTGAAGATAGAGTAGAAATGATTAAGAGAGCTACTGCTCATTTAAAGAATGTAGAAGTAGTATCAGATAATATTCTTACAGTTGAAGCATGTAAGAAATATAAAGCAGATTTCATTTTAAGAGGACTTAGATCAAGTGCAGATTTCGAATTTGAATTCGAATCAAACAACATTAACTATTCACTTGATGAGTCAATTACTACTGTGCTCTTAATGACAGATATCAAATATTCTCATATCTCATCAACAGTAGTAAGAGAATTAATTTCTTATAAGTCAAAAGAATATAAGAAGTTAGTACCTGAAGGTGTTTACAATTACATTGAAAATAAATTAAAAGAGGACAAATAAAATGGTTGATGTATTAATTATTGGATCAGGCATAATTGGTTCATCACTTGCGAGAGAATTATCTAAAACATCCGCAAGTGTTTTAGTGCTTGAAAAAGGCAATGATGTATCCGTTGGTACAACTAAAGCTAATTCAGGCATAGTTCACGCAGGCTTTGATGCAAAACCAGGCACAAGAAAAGCATTCTTTAATGTGCGTGGTGCTAAGATGTATCCAGTTCTTGCTAAAGAACTTGATTTCCCATTCAAAAAGAATGGAGCTTTTGTCTTATCATTTTCTAAAGATGGACATGATACATTAGTAGATTTACTCGATAGAGCAGAAAAGAATGGTGTATCAGGTTGTGAAATCATTAGTGGTGATGAGATTAGAAAACTTGAACCAAACGTATCAAAAGAAGTTGTTGAAGGCTTATATGCTAAAGAATCAGGCATTGTATCACCTTATGAAATGTGCATCGCAATGGCTGAAAATGCTGCATCAAACGGCGTTAAGTTTGAATTTTTAAAGAAAGTTACTAACATAGAAAAACAATCAAATCATTTTAAAGTAATTTGTGAAGATTGTTCATCTTATGAAGCTAAAGTAGTAGTTAATGCCGCAGGATGTCATGCTGATGAAATTAACAATATGGTTTCATCTCGTAAGTATGAAATCGTCGCAAGAAAAGGTGAATATGTACTCCTTGATAAAGAATTCTCCTGGGTATCATCAAGAACTTTATTCCAACTCCCAACTAAGATGGGTAAAGGAATCCTTGTAAGTCCTACTTGCCACGGAAATATTATCGTAGGTCCTACAGCTTTAGATGTAGATGATAAAGATTTAACTTGGACTACTCCATCAGGTCTTAAAGAAGCTTGGGATAAGGCACTTCTCACAGTACCTAATCTTCCACGTGGTGGAATCATCACTCAATTTAGTGGACTAAGAGCTCATACTAAAGAAGATGATTTCGTTGTAGGATTCGCTGAAGATGTTAAAGGATTCTATAACCTCTTAGGTATTGAATCTCCTGGTCTAGCGTCTTCTCCAGCTATTGCAGAGTTTGCCGCAAATGAAATTAAAGAATATCTAAATTTAGGTGTTAACCCTAAGTTTAATCCTATAAGAAAGGGAATCAAACACATCTCTCATATGTCTAGCGAAGAATTAAATGAAGCTATAAAAGAAAATAGACAATTTGGTCATGTAATCTGTAGATGTGAGGTTGTATCTGAGGCTGAAATTAGAGAAGCCATTAGAAGAGTTCCGGGCGCTAAAGACCTAGATGGTGTTAAACGTAGAGTTAGAGCTGGTATGGGTAGATGCCAAATGGGATTCTGTACACCAAAGATTATGGAAATCTTAGCTGAAGAATTAGGTGAATCTATCGAAGATGTATCTAAGAGAGGAAAGGGTTCAGAAATTACTATTGGGAGGATTAAAGAATAATGGAAAAGAAAGTTAGACTTTTAATAGTAGGTGGTGGACCTGCAGGACTTGCTGCTGCAGTAGAGGCTTATGATAAAGGTGAAAGAGATATCTTAATCCTTGAAAGAGAAAACAAACTTGGTGGTATCTTAAATCAATGTATTCATAATGGATTTGGTCTTCATACATTTAATGAAGAATTAACTGGTCCTGAATATGCTCAAAGATTTATTGATGAAGTTGAAAAAAGAAAGATCGCATACTTATTAAACACTACAGTTATTGAAGTATCAGATAAAAAGTGTGTTAAAGCCTTAAATGAAGGTGGTCTTTTAGAGATCCAAGCTGAAGCTATTATTTTATCTTGTGGATGTAGAGAACGTCCAAGAGGCGCAATCAATATCGCAGGATCAAGAGGTGCCGGAGTATTTAGTGCTGGTACTGCTCAAAAGCTTGTTAACATTGATGGTTTAATGCCTGGTAAAGAAGTGGTTATCTTAGGCTCTGGTGATATTGGTTTAATTATGGCTCGTCGAATGACATTTGAAGGAGCTAAAGTTAAGGCAGTTGTAGAACTTATGCCTTATTCATCAGGTTTAAATAGAAACATTGTTCAATGTTTAAATGACTTTAATATTCCGCTACTCTTTAGTCATACAGTAGTCGAAATTAAAGGTGATAATAGAGTTGAATCAGTAATAATCGCTGAGGTTGATGAAAGATTAAATCCTAAGATGGAAACTGCTCAAGAAATTAAATGTGATACTCTCCTACTTTCAGTAGGATTACTTCCTGAAAATGAACTCGCTCGTGGAGCTAATGTAGATATTTCAAGAATTACTCGTGGTGCAGTAGTTGATGATAGACTAATGACTAACATTGATGGAATCTTTGAATGTGGTAATGTACTTCACGTACATGACCTTGTAGACTTCGTATCACTTGAAGCCAGAGAAGCAGGCGCTAAAGCTGTAGAATATATTAATTCAAAAGATAAGAATAAAAAGTATGAATCAATCGCTATTGAAACTGATGGTAAGGTTAGATATGTTGTACCTGAACTTATCTTAAAGAATGATGATTCTAATCCTTTAACATTAAAACTAAGAGTATCTAATGTATTTAAGAAAGTAAGACTTGAAGTTTCAGTAGACAATGAAGTAATCTACTCAAGAGTTAAACAAGTTGTAGCTCCAGGTGAGATGCAAACAATTGACCTAAAGAGCGAAGATGTGCTTAAACTTAGAAAAGCTAATTCTATAAAAGTATACTTAAGGAGTATGGAATAATGAGAGAACTTATATGTATAAACTGCCCTATGGGCTGCCATCTAAAAGTTGATGACACAGATAAAGAAAACATTATTGTAACCGGTAATACTTGTAATAGAGGTAAAGTATACGGAATTAATGAAGTTCTCCATCCAAAAAGAATGGTTACATCTTTAGTAACTGTTATAGGTGGTGAACACGCTGTGGTATCTTGTAAGACTAAAGAAGCTATTCCCAAAGAATTAATATTCGATTCTTTAGAAGTTTTAAAGAATACTAAAGTAAATGCTCCAGTATCTATTGGAGATGTTCTAGTATCTAATATATTAGGTACTGGTGTAGATGTTGTAGCTACAAGCAATGTAAAGAGGGTTTAATATGTCTGAAAAGTATATCTTATCGCTTGACCAAGGAACTACTTCATCACGTGCAATTATTTTTGACCATAATGGTGAAATAGTTGGTCTAGCTCAACAAGAATTTAATCAAATATATCCTCAACCTGGTTGGGTTGAACATGATCCTAAAGAAATTCTCTCATCTGAGATGAGTAGTGCTTTTGCAGCTATTATTAGAGCTGGTTTATCAGTTAAAGATATCGATTGTATTGGTATCACAAACCAAAGAGAAACAACTATCGTTTGGGAAAGATCTACAGGAAAGCCAATTTATAACGCTATCGTATGGCAATGTAGACGTACAGAACAATACATTAAAGATTTAAAGAAAGATCCTAAACTAGATGATATGATTTATGAAAAGACTGGACTTCGTCTAGACCCATATTTCAGCGCATCTAAGATTAAATGGATTTTAGATAATGTACCTGGAGCTAGGGAAAGAGCTAATAAAGGTGAACTTGCCTTTGGTACAGTAGACTCTTATATGCTATGGCATTTAACTGGTGGTAAAGTTCACGCAACAGACTATACT
>JAILNJ010000069.1 GCA_024691665.1 Gammaproteobacteria bacterium
GTACCATAATAGTTTGACCTACTGATACTACAAGACCCATGATAAATGTATTTAAGAACCATTTAGGGAAGTTAGTTTCTTTAAATAACTTCACATAGTTACCAAATCCAAACTTATGTGGAACAACATATCCTTCCATCCAAGTTGTTTCCATACGGAATGATTGAAGAACTATAGCTACAAATGGAACGAGCCAAATGATAGACATTATACCTAAAACAATATAAATAGCAGTGTTACTTATAACGTTTTTAGTTTTTTGACTCATATGTCTTTTAGGTGTTAATAATTTTTGTTCATCCATTATGAGAAGTCCTCCTCATTCTTAGTTGCTGGAAGGAAGTTATAAACAATAAGAGATATTACAGCTACTACAACGAATACCATAATACCGATAACCGCAGCTAATTTATAGTTACTATCAACGGTTGTAATCTTAAATAACCAAGTGATAAGTAAGTCAGTATAACCTGCACTACCACCAGCTGATGAACCATTAGGATTAGTTGGTCCACCAGTTGTTAATAAGTAAATAACGTTAAAGTTATTAATATTTCCAATAAAGCTTGTGAGTAAGTATGGTCCAGTTACGAATAACATATATGGAAGAGTAATCTTTGTATATTGTTGCCATACACTAGCACCATCAATCTTAGCTGATTCGTATAAATCAGCAGGAATGTTCATTAAGATACCAGTTGCAATTAACATTAAGTATGGAATACCAATCCAAATGTTAATTAGAATAACTAGTATTCTTGCACTCCATTTTTCTTCCCACCATCTTATATTATCTTTTATCCAACCGAGGGATTTAAGCCAACCATTTATAATACCATCAGTCGCAAACATCTTTGATACATAAAGAAGTGAAACGAATTGAGGAATCGCAATAGTCAAAACGAGTATTGTTCTCCAGAACTTCTTCATCTTGATGCCTCTCTTGTTGATCATAATTGCAACAAACATACCTAAAAAATAGTTTGTAAATGTTGCAAAGAATGCCCACATTAGAGTCCAGCCAAGAATTTCACCAAAGGTTGCACTAAAGTTACTACTACCTTTCTTAAAGTCAACTAGTTTATTAAAGTTATCAAGTCCTATCCAAGTAAATAAGTTATTTGAATATCCATTGTGTTGTGCATCATAGTTTGTAAATGCGATGATTATCATAAAGATAATTGGAAGCACAGTGAATATGATAATACCTGTCAATGGAAGGGCAAGTAATGTTTTATGGAATTGATCATCTACTAAAGAATGTAGGTCATCTTTTCCGCTCTTTAAAGGTTTACCAGTTGCGAGTATTTCTTCTGCTATTCTATTTTGTTTTACATTTATTCTCCAAGTATAGATAAGTGCGATAATGAAGAAAATAGTTAAAATACCATATAGTAAAATCTTAAATGAGTTATCACCATAAATAGTTTTTTCAACATCAATACCGCCAACATCTACCCATTCTGTATGTGGTCCTACTTTACCAAGGGTTCCAAGCATTGAAAGCCAATGTATACCACCAAAGATTAAATATACAACAAATACTAATTGGAAGAATAGGAAGAATAAACCTCTAAGTATTTGTCCTCTTGCAAGATGTCCAAAACCAAAGATTAAGAATGACATTCTAGTTTTCCAGTCACCATTCTTAAAAGTTAAAAAGATATCTTTAGCCTCACCACCAATTTTTAAACCTGCTTTCTTAAAGAATCTACCGATCTTCTTAAAAAGATTTAAAAACCATCTAGGGATGGCTTTAAAGAAAGACAATAATTTATGTAAGAATTTCTTAAATTTAGGAAGTTTTAAGTAATCCAAGTCAGTCATATGTTGTCTGACTTTTTTCTCCTTTGTATTAGTCATTATTATCTCCTTAAATAAGAAATGTGTAGGTTAGGTCACAGAATAAGACCATAACCTACACATATGTAAAGTTCTAATTAATTATTAGGTTAATAATTATTCTTCAACAGGAACGAGTTCGATTGTACCAGCAAGTGGATCTGAAGAAGTTACTGTGAGTTTAACTCTGTACTTACCAGCAGTTTCAACTACGAAGTTACCGCCTTCAGCATTACCAATAGCCTTATTCCAGTCACCGTCAAGTCTTACTTTGAATTCAGTACCAGCAGCGAAATCGAATGTTTGATCTGATAAGAATGTACCGTCAGTTTGTTTTGACATAGTATGATCAGCATCCCAGTTACCGAGTACTCCACCACCGATAACACCCCATGGGCCGTTAGTTGGAGAAGCTGGAACCTTATTAAGTAATGCATCAATAGCATCTTTATAACCTTTAAGTGCAGTGCTGATTTCAGCATCAGTCTTAGCGTTTCTAGCAGCAGTAGCTAAAGCCTTTGTTAAATCCCACCATTGACCAGGGTATTGACCTTGAGGTTGAGCGTATTCATTTTGTGCAGCAAGAGCAGCTAAAGCTTCATTAGCTTTAACTTTATCCATAGCTTGAACAGTCTTATTTGATGGTCCCCATTCAAGAGTATCAAATCTTTGTTCTTGGCATTCAGCACTTGTTAAATATTGAGCGAGTAAGTTTAAAGCAGCAGCCTTAGTAACATCTTCTTGTGGTTTAAGACCGATAAGTTTGTTACCAGACATAGAGCCTAAATGATATGATTTGCCATCAACAGTGAAAGATGGGAGTTCAGCAACGCCATAGTTAGCACCAAGAGCTTCTTTAGTTTTTGGAGCATCCCAAGTACCAGATACTACGATTGCAGATGGAGTAGAAGCTGAGAAAGATGCAGGAGCGTTAGATGAGTTGTTATAGCAACGTGAAGTGAGAAGCTTTTGCATACCCTTCATAGCAATAACACCTTCAGGAGTGTTGTATGTATCATCGATATCAATAACTGTACCTTCGTCATTTAAAATGAAGTTAGCATGACAGCCAGTAGCGAAGAAGAATGCAGCATTATACCAACCAGAACCTTCGAGTTCGAATGAGAACATCTTACCAGCAGCTTCGCAATCAGCGATTAAGCTTTCAAGGCTCTTTAAGTGTTCGGCATTAGTGATGACACTCTTATCATAATACATGAAGTATCCATTATCAGAAGTCATTGGATAAGCATATAATTTGTTAGCGATTGTAGCAGCCAAAACAGCTCCACCGTCGTTATTTTCTTTTACCCAATTTGTAGCAGCATTACCAAGTTGTTGTAATGCTTGAGCTTCTTTTAGTCTAGCAAGTTGATCTTGTGGGAAGCAGTATAAATCTGCACCATTGTCAACGTCATTAATCATAGCAGCAGCTGCGTCACCTTCACCAGTAGCTTCTACTGTAGCTTCGATTACGATGCCTCTGTCATTTGTTTCATTGAACTTTGCGATTTGTTGTTCAAAGAGTCCAGTAGCAGCGTCAGCAGCCCAAACTTTAATTGTGTAAGTTCCTGATAAATCCATTTGAGTTGTAGTCTTCTTACAACCAACTAGAGTTACAACAGCAACTAAAGCAAGGAATAAAGATAAAATTCTTCTTTTCATTGTTTCTCCTTTATAATATTTATAAGTTTTTATCCTTTTTTTATTCAATTGCATAATGTAACATTTTTATATAATAAAAACGTTTTCACAATTAAAAATATAGTCTACAAAACCACTTTTGTCAACTAAAATGTTTATTAAACGTTCTATTAGAGAATTAGCCATTAAAAATAAACAAAAAGAGGGGTTTTATCCCCTCAAATTGTTAAAATTTGTAATTATTTTGTCAATAAGTACTATTCAGCATCAGAAACAGAGTTTAGCATAGCATCATCAATCTTGCCCCATGCACCATTTCCTGCTCCTCCGCACTTAACATAGATACCAACTTCTAAAGAAGATGTACCATCATATTCAAATGTATCAGTAACCATAGTATCCCAGTTACCATATGTTGTAATATTACCAACTTTTCTTACTACTTCTACTCCATTAACTTTTACATATGCATAAACTTCTTGAGTTCCAGCATCACCACCCATAATAGAGATAGTGAATTTATATTTACCAGCTGTAGCTGTTGTGATAGTTTGAGAAATAACAAATTCAACTGCATCAGTGCCTGATGCCCAGAAATGATAGTGTTTAGTACCAGTTAATGAATCAGTAGCTTTATCTTCTACATATAGTTCATTAGCTTTCTTTCCATTTAATTCTTGTTTAACCCAAGGAGAACCTGTAGAGTTATCTTCAAAGCTCCAGTTTTCTACATAGTTAAATTCAACCATAGTAATATAGCAGTATGCAACCATACCTGATACATTACCAACTACTTGGTATCTTTGTGGGCCATGAGTCTTCATATAATCTATTGCATCTTGACCTGCATTACCAACCACTTCTGTAGATGTTGTATCACTATTAACCTTATTAAGCTTTTCCCATACTACTGGCATAGATTGTTTAGAATCATCAGTTAATACTGCATTAGTTGTTGGCGGAAGTACGATTTCACCATTAAGGTCAATAATCATATTAATATCTTGAGTTGAATCAACCTTAGTAGCAATTTCATTGCCAGTTCTTACTAAGTTAAATACTTTAAGTGATTCTAGTGGATGACCTGTTGCATCAAAGAATGCTTGGTTATCTACAGCATTACCACCATAATATTTACCTGCATCATTAGGATCATATTCAGCTGCATAGCTTGATGCCCAACCAGAGCCATATCTTTCCCACTTAGCTGAGTTTTCTTCCCAAGAAGTTGTACCAACTGAAATCCAAGTACCTTCCCAGTAGCAGATACCAATACCATTCTTAATACCTTTTACTGTATCAATAATATTTCTAACTGAATTAGCTTGTCCGTTAATTGTGAATGGATAATCCTTTACAATGGCTCCACCATCAGAGATAGTATTTCCATTAAAGTCTGTATCATCATTAGTGAATGCATAAGATGTTTCAAGTACCATTACTTTCTTATTATATTTAGTGGCGATTTCACCTAAAACTGTAGATAAGTTTTCAAGTGTACCATGCCAATAAGGATAATATGATGAACCAAATACATCATAGTCTACTCCGAAATACTTAAGTTGGAATGAATAATCTTTATAATTAGTAACCTTTTCAGGGTTAGCGAAGTGTACAGCAACAAGTGCGTTAGGTGTAACTTCTCTTACAGCTTTAGAACCAGCCTTCATTAAATCAGTGATTTGTTTCCACTTAGATTCACCGCACATCTTACCATTAGTTTCATTACCGATTTGAACCATACCAACGTCGATTCCTTCATCAACTAACTTCTTAAGACATTCTTTTGTATATTCATATAAAGCCTCAGCTTTAGTTTTTACATCCATATCTTTCCAAGCTTTTGGAACCATTTGTTTAGCTGGGTCAGCCCAGAAATCTGAATAATGGAAATTAACTAAGAGTTTCATTCCATATTTAGTAGCTCTTTTACCAACTTCAATAGCGTTATTGATATCGCAGTTTCCACCACCATATCCATTAGAGTCTTTATCAAATGGGTCATTCCAAATTCTAACTCTTATATAATTAACTCCAGCTTCCGCTAAAGTCTTGTATACATCTTGTTCTTTTCCATCAAATGAGTAATACTTTACTCCAGATTTTTCTAGCGCTGGTACACATGATGCATCCATACCCATAATAAAATCATCAGATAATCCTTCTACCTTTTTAACGTATAAAGATTCTGAACTAGTTA
>JAILNJ010000073.1 GCA_024691665.1 Gammaproteobacteria bacterium
ATAAGAGCTTATGACTCTAAAAGAGTTGATTCAAATGGTAATTTTGTGGTTAGACAACTAGAGCCATTTACTCTTCCAGCATCAGATCCATCAGATCCATATTATGTTTACACTAAATCATTTGGTAAAGATACTATGGAATCATATATGAGAAATCTTGGAGTATGGGATGAAGTGTATGGTGATGATCAAGGTTTAGTTTCAGATACAATCAAAAAGCAATATGATTTAGTGGCTGGAAGCTGGCCAACTGAATATAATGAAGTACTTGTAGTACTTGATGAAGTAAACCAATTATCTGACTTTGTTTTATACGCAATTGGTCTTGCGGATGATGAAAACGGAGTAGATGTGGGTGATCAATATGTATTAGATATGTTTGATTACGTAAATGGTAAAACATATGTAGATGAAAATGGAGTAACACAAAAGTGTCCTAACCCTAAAGATAACCCTAAATATCAAGAATTATTTAAATGGTCATTCGAACAAGTCTTAGATAAAGTTGGGTTCTATATTTTACCTGATTCTCAAGCTTATGCATATGACTCAAAAGCTACAACTGATGATGGTAAAGAGTTCAATACTTATACAAACATTAGATATAACGACAATAAATTAGCTGAATTATTTAATAGTGATGAAGCAATTAAGATTAAAGTATCAGGTGTAATTAGACCTAATGAGAAGAGCGATGTTCACTCAATTAATGGTTCTATAGCCTATACAAGCGCTCTATTAAATCAAATCATGGTTATTAATAATAGTAGCCAACTAATTAAAGATCAAATCGCAAATCCTGAATATACAGTCACAGATATCTACTATTCATCATATAAAGTTGGTTCTGCGGGTGAAAAATTCTCAGATATTAGAGAATATGCGAAGAATATGCTTGGTCTTGATGACCAAATCATAGATGCATTTTTTGGTGAAGAATATCTATATAATGAAAACCTTAAATCATTCGGATATGTTGATGAATCTAATCCTAGATCTATTAGGATTTATCCTAAATCATTTGAAGATAAGGATAAAATAGATGAATTTATTGAAAACTATAATGCTACAAAAGAAAGTGATGATGATAAGATTGCATATACAGACTATGTAAAAACATTAATGGGAAGTGTAACAACTATCGTTAACGCAATAACCTATGTCTTAATCGCATTCGTATCAATTTCACTTATTGTATCAAGTATTATGATTGCGATTATAACTTATATCTCAGTACTTGAAAGAACAAAAGAAATAGGAATTTTAAGAGCTATGGGTGCATCAAAAGTCGATGTTTCAAATATCTTCAATGCTGAAACATTCATTACAGGCCTCATAAGTGGTATCTTAGGTGTTGCAATCACATTAATCTTAAATATTCCAATTAGTTTGATTATTAAACACCTATCAGATATTAGTAACATTGCAACATTACCACCTTTAGGTGGAGTAGCACTTGTTGCGGTATCATTCTTCCTCTCAGTTATTTCAGGTCTTATCCCATCAACATTCGCATCTAAGTGTGACCCAGTAGTTGCCCTAAGAAGTGAATAAAACACACATGACTAAAATATTGCCCTCCGTGAGTATCATTAATACGGAGGGTTTTATTATGGAGAAAGATTTACCTAGAGAGAAGTTACTCAAGTACGGAAGAAGTAGTTTGACTGATGATGAAGTATTATCACTTCTTATAGGCTCTGGGACTAAAGATATAAATGTGTTTGATTTGTCAAAAATGATTATGGATGAACTCATGACTTTTTCTAATCTAGAAGATTTAAATGTCACTGATTTAATGCATTTTAAGGGCGTTGGATTATCTAAGGCTTGCACAATTATTTCTGCTCTAGAGTTGTCTAAAAGGCTCAGACTAAATAAAATAAATAAGACTAAACTTCTTAATCCTAAAGACATAATCAGATACGTTTATGGAGATTATTTAAATGTAAATTATGAGATATTAACGTGTATTTATCTAGATAAAGAAAGACAAATTATATCTAAATACTCACTAAAAAGCTCATCTAACTTAATGATTGAAATGAATTTAAATGAATTATTAAGAAGAGCTTTGATTGTGAAAGCTCATATGGTAATCCTCATTCATAATCATCCATCGGGAAACATTACTCCATCTGAATCTGACCTTTATAATACAAATGAGTTTGGGAGAAAACTTGCGGGATTTAAAATAGAACTAATTGATCACTATGTGATATATGAAAAAACATACTATTCAATCAGATTCAAAATGAAAGGAAAGATTAAATAATGTCAAATCTGACTTTTAAGAATGACTTTATTTTTTTATTAAAAATAAGGAAGAACGTCCTTATAATTAAAAAATTAAAAATTTTTGTTGATTTATCGCTTGAGTTAAAGTAAAATACTAAAGGCGCACAAACCACACTAAAGAGGTTAGAAATCCTAGAATAGGTACCTTAAGGGTGAGTCGACTTGAAAAGATATAGGAGGAATTAAACATGTACGCAGTTATCGAAACCGGTGGCAAACAAGTTAAAGTTGAAGCTGGACAAGCAATCTATGTTGAAAAACTAGATGTTGAAGCAGGTAAGAAGTTTGTATTCGACAAAGTCTTACTAGTAGAAGATGGTGAACTCCATCTTGGTACACCTTACATTGAAGGTGCAACTGTAGAAGCTAAAGTTGAAAAACAAGGAAGAGGCAAAAAGATCATTGTTTTCAAGTATAAAGCTAAGAAACAGTACAAGCATAAACAAGGTCATAGACAAGCTTATACAAAGTTAGTTGTAGAAGCTATCAATCTTGAACCTAAGAAAAAGGCTGCTCCAAAGAAAGCCGCTACTAAAAAAGTAGCTGAAGAAAAAGTTGAAGCAGTAGAAGCTAAGGAGGAATAGTTTTATGTTAAGATTTATCTTTATTTCTCTCGCATCTCACAAGGGTGTTGGTTCAACTAAAAACGGTAGAGACTCTGCTGGTAGAAGACTCGGTGCTAAACTTGGTGATGGACAATATTGTACAGCTGGTTCTATTATTTATAGACAAAGAGGTACTAAAGTTTATCCTGGTAAGAACGTTGGCAAAGGCAAAGATGATACATTATTTGCTGAAGTTGCTGGTGTTGTTAAATTCGAAAGACTCGGAAGAGACAAAAAACAAGTTTCAGTATATCCAGTTCAAGACTAATAAAAGTAAGACAGTGAAAAGCTGTCTTATTTTTTTATTTTTTTATCCATTGTGCTTAATTAATTATACATTAATTTTTTAAATTAATATAAATAATTAAG
>JAILNJ010000085.1 GCA_024691665.1 Gammaproteobacteria bacterium
TCATTTACTCTAGATTATAAATGTCCAACTTCTCTAATGGAAGATAAGATGGACATTTATAATCTAGAGTAAATGATACATTATCAATACCTAGATATTCTTTAATGTTTATAGAACCATTAGTTTCTATTTCAACATTAAATCCATTGTTTGAAAGTTTAGTTATTAATTCTTTAATATCTCTTTGAAGGAGTGGTTCTCCACCAGTTAAGGTTACATTCTTAATATTTTGTTTAACACAGTAATCTACTAGTGAATCAACTGATTCTTCTGTCCACTTTGCGTCGATATAAGAATATAAAGTATCACAATATGGACATCTTAGATTGCATCCCGCAAATCTTAAGAAGATAGCGAGTTCACCTTGGCGAAGTCCTTCTCCATTAATAGAGGTAAACTTTTCTATTACATTCATCTTGAATACCTGCAAGAATTAGTTGGAGTTTCATAGATTTCAACTGACTCTGTGTCATACTTTTCGCTTAACTTATCATAGAAGTATTTAGCGAAGTTTTCTGCAGTAGTTCTAAATGGAACTATTCTAAGTAAGAACTTCTCTTGGAGTTGACTAACTAAATTTGATTCAAGAGAGCCTTCTTCCACAATGAATGAATGATCAAAGTAATCACATAATTCTTTTAAGTCTTTTTTAAGTACATTAAAATCTACAACCATTCCATTATTAGTTTCTCCTTTAATAGAAGCTAAAACTCTCCATCTATGGCCGTGGATATTTGCGCACTTACCTTCATAATTAGATAAAAAATGTGCCGCATCAAATGAACTTTCAGATGTTAATACATACATAACTAAACCTCGCTTTCTAGGGCACAAAAAGATATAAAAAGATGGCTATAGGCCATCTTAAAACTAACGTAATATTTCTTACTGCCCTAGTTTTGTTTAAAGACAGGATGGTACAAACGAACTGTCTATTATTTAATTCTCTTAATAATATACCATTATTAAGATAAGAATGCAAACAATTCTAGTTTTAAGAGACGCAAATACTTTGACTATGATAATTATTATTGATATAATCACTTGAAGGAATAAATTTAATGAGTGAATCAAGATTTGAATATATAGAAAAAGGTAAGAAAACATTAAAGTTTAAAGTAGCTAAATGTGTATCTAAATTGCTCTATCATAGAGCTAAATTTAGATATCTAGGTAAAGAGTTTAATGATGGTCCATTCCTATTTATAGTTAACCACTGTGCATCACACACTCCAACTAGAATTGAAAACTATTTCCCAAGAGATTTCTATATGTGGGGTACACACGAAATGACAGAGGGACTCAAGGCCGTTAGACACTATTTAGTTCACACATACTACCATCAAAAGTTAAACGTTCCAATGTTTTTCGCTCAAATAATTGGTACCATCTTCTGTCCATTCGCTAATGGATTCTATAGAGGTATGAGATTAATACCAACTTATAGAGATAATAGATTCTTAATTACTATTAAAAATAGTATTGAAGCAGTTAAAATGGGAAAGCCAATAGTTATCTATCCAGAAGATTCAAGTAAAGGTTATAAAGACTATATTGAGAAGTTCTTTAATGGATATTTAACTTTATGTCATATTCTATATAAGAATAAGATTGATCTACCAATTTATGTCGCACACTTCCATAAGCAACATAAAGAATTCATTATTGATGAACCAATACTTTATTCTGAACTAATGAAAAAATTTGATAATGACGTTGATAAAGCTTCAGACTCTTTAAGAACGAGAATGAATGAACTTAGAAACTTATAAAAAGACAGCACGTGGCTGTCCTTTTTTTAATCTAATTCTATTGAATCTGAAATATAGTAATTAAAATGATTCTCTTTACAGTATTCTTTAATTCTTTCAATTAGTAACTCATCAGTTGTATATTCTAATAAATATACATTGAGTCCTTTTGATGAGGCATCTTCAATATATGATTGATAGTATTCTCTATCTTCTTTTGATTGAGATAATAATCTATTCTTTTCAAAATCAATCTTTGAAAATACTGTCTCTTGATTAATGGCTGTCGCTATATCTCTTACATCATTCTTTTTAGAATATTCTTGGATATATTCATCTCCACCATTAATGATAACTTCTTTCTTATATGACATAAAGTCTTTTAGAATATTAGTTATTGCGTTATAGATTCTATTTGTTTTCTTTATATAATAGATATCAGTATTATCAACAAATAGTCCATCTATTCCTTTAGCCATTAGTTCTTTGGCTAAACTCTTTATAAAGTTAATCCATCTATAGCTAGAAACATCTACCCAGCCTTCTTCTTCCCAGTTCTCATAAGATTTTATGATTAAGTCTTTATATTTATTATAATAATCTCTAAAGTTCTCTAAAGCGCCAAGATTAATGTATGAATAGACAATCTTACCTTTTGAGTGAAGTAAGTCGATATCTTCTTTATCAAAGTATTGAGCATCTATTACTACTTCCAGTATTATTATTACTAGTTGGATGTTCTTTTAATTCTAATACTAAATCAAGACGTAAATCTAATATT
>JAILNJ010000086.1 GCA_024691665.1 Gammaproteobacteria bacterium
AACATTTATTAAGCGCTGGTGAATTACTAGATAAAGATGGTAATCTAGTTGAGGCTGGTTATGCATTTAGTCTAGTTAGAAAGTACGATAGGTCTAAGATTAAGGCAGGTAAATCAAGAATCAAAGAATGGGACTATTACTATATAGGTAATAATGAAAAAGGTGTCGCATTCACGATAGATGATAACTCACTATATGGAATGGGTTCTGTCTCTATGCTTGATTTTAAGAAAGCAACTTGGATTACTAAATCATCTATGAAGTTTTTTACTAAAGGAAAAGTAGGATTTCCATCTTCATCAGATGATCCATCAACTATAGTTTGGGATGATGGAAACTACTATCTTTCATTTAAGAATGAAGGAGATAATAGAGAAATCGAAGTCCACGTAAAAGAACTCGAAAAAGGAAAAGAATTCAAAGCTCATTTTAAATTAACTAGATCTACTAAAGATTCTATGGTTATCGCCACTCCATTTAATAAGAAAGCTCATTTCTACTATAACGAAAAGAAGAACTGCTTAATCGCAGAAGGATTCTATGAATATGATGGAGAAAAAGTAGAATTCAGCAGTAAAGATACTCGTGCAGTTTTAGACTGGGGTAGAGGTGTTTGGACATATAAGAATACCTGGTACTGGAGTAGTTTAAACGCAGTAGATAATGAAGGCAAAGAAATTGGATTCAATCTAGGATATGGCTTTGGAGATACTTCTCAAGCATCTGAAAATATGCTTTTCTATGATAAGAAAGCATATAAGCTTGAAGATGTTACATTTAATATTCCACAAGACTCTAAGGGTAAATATGAATATATGAAACCTTGGACATTCACATCTAAAGATGGTTCAATTAATTTAACATTTACTCCAATCTTAGATAGAAATGATGATACTAACTTTGTAATTCTTAAATCACTTCAACATCAAGTATTTGGCATATTTAATGGAACTATCAAAGTTGATGGTATAGAGGTTAAGATTAAAGATAAAGTATCATTCGCAGAAAGAGTACATAACTGTTGGTAAAAAAAAGAATCACCGTTTGGGTGATTCTTTTTACTAGATTATAGCTTCACAATAATTTACGTAATCTAATGCATTTACTAATTCAAGTACTTGGGCTTCTCTTAAGAATTCTTTTTTACTACCCATACTGTGTAGTGAAAGTGAATATACAGATAAGCCTGAATTAGCGTATGCTGGATCATATGTTACTGATTTAATTTCTAAATTCTTTTCTCTTAAGAATGTAAGAAGTTGTTGCAAATCTGTTCTTGTTTTTAATTCAACATGAATATCAAACATTCTAACGTTCTTTTGAAGTTTACCTTCAATACTATGCATAAACATAACAACGAAGATAATTAATATAGTTGCAATTAAACCAATTGTATAAAGTCCTGCACCAAATGCTAAACCAGTACAACCACATGCCCAAAGTGCTGCAGCTGTAGTTAAACCTCTAATTTGATGTCTTGAAGTAGTGATAATTGTTCCAGCACCGATGAAACCGATACCAGTTAATACACCTGCAGGGATTCTTGCTGTATCTGCTCTTTGGAATAACATTAAGTTTACAAGCATACATATGCAAGATGCTACAGATACCAAAATATAAGTTCTTAAACCTGCAGCGTGTGATTTTGTAGCTCTTTCAGCTCCAAGTACTCCACCAACTAAGAATGCAAGAAGTAATCTAATAAGAATTACCCACCAAGGGATTGTAGTAAATTCTGCTCCAGTCCACCTTTGGAGAAGCTGAACTATAGGGTCATATATAGCTGGGTTTTGAACGTCGTTTGGGAAAATTGTTTGTGCTAAAAACATAACGTAAATCTCCTTCAAAATCATAATTATTTATAATACATTATAAACTTTTAATATATTATTATCAATTGATTATTGAATAACATTATATCACATAGTTAAAATTTTAGTTAATTCTCTTCTTTATAGACATTAAAAAGTAGACAAATAATGAGTTTTATTAGATAATAGACTTATCTATAAATATGGAGGACTTTTATATATGGAAGAAAAAAGAATAGTATGCTGTACTTCAACTGGTTGTATTGAATATGCTCCAGAAAGATACAGAAAACTTGGAATAGAATTTTTTAGAATTATAGTAAACTATGATGACAAAGATTACTATGAAGGAAAAGATTTAAATCCTTATGAATTCTTTAAATATGAAAAAACAATACCAAATCCAAAAGAACATCTACCACATTCAGCTATTCCTGATTATGCATCTATTAAGGCTACTTATGATTCAATCGTTGAAAGAGGATATACAGAAGCAATCATTGTAACACTTTCAAGATACTTAGGTGCTACATATGAAGCTATTGAAAGAGTTGGTAAAGAATATGAAGGCAAACTTAAAGTTCATATGGTTGACTCTAAGATTACATGCTTCGGTGAAGGAATGCTTGCTATTCAAGCTCAAGAGCTTGTTAATAAAGGCGTAGATACTGAAACTATTTTAAAAGAACTTGAATGGTCAAAAGCTCACCAAGAATTCATTGGTACATGTGCTAAACTTGACTATCTAATCTATAATGGAAGACTTAAGGGTGGTAAAGCCTTTATGGGTAAACTTATTGGTATCGTTCCAGTAATGCATTTCTCTCATGAAGGTGTACTTGAACCATTCGCATCAGCTGTAGGTATGAAGAAAGGTGTTAAAGCTTGTATTGAAGAAGTTAAGAGAGTACTCGGTGATAGAGACCCTAAAGACTATCTTATCTGGCACAACTTCACAGGTGAAGGATCAATCGATCCATACCTAGAACCAGAAAAAGAAGCTGGTATCGTTATGAACCATGAAGACGTAGTTGCATCTCCAGTTACAGGATGTCATACAGGACCATATCTAGCTGGTTATGGAATCTTCATGAAGAGAAGAGAAGACGAACCTCTAGAATAAAATAATACTTGTCTTATTTATTTAGTTATTATATAATAAATAAGGCAAATTTAGGGGCTTAGTTCAATGGCAGAACAGCGGTCTCCAAAACCGTTAATGTGAGTTCGACTCTTACAGCCCCTGCCAGAATTGAAATTATGATAATTATTAAGTAATCCAACACCTGGCGTGTTGGATTATTCTTTAAGGAAAGATATATGGAAAACTATTGTCCTAAATGCGGTAGTAGAGTAACATTTAATGAAAAAAATAATAAGTATACGTGTTCAAGTTGTGGGCACACTTTTTATGAGAAAAACATTTATTTAGATAGAAAGAAAGTAAATGAAAATTATTACCATAAAAAGACACCGCTTACCCCATCTAAATCACAAACAAGTGTGATTTTTATTGTGATTGGTATTGCTGTAGCTTTATTTGTTATATTAAACGTTATTTCAAGATATACAGTTTATAAAGATTATAAAGTAAAAATGATTGGAGATTATGTTGATATTATAGAACTAAGAAATAAAAACAAAGAAGAATTAGTTATTCCATCAACTGTAGCTAAAATCTCAAGCGAAGCTTTAAGCTTTTCAAACGCTAAAACTATTATTCTTGAACATGGCGTTAGAAAACTTGA
This sequence comes from Gammaproteobacteria bacterium, assembly GCA_024691665.1. Classification (GTDB taxonomy): domain Bacteria; phylum Bacillota_I; class Bacilli_A; order Izemoplasmatales; family UBA1188; genus UBA1188. Next base: position 3,560 of record JAILNJ010000086.1, read on the forward strand.
TAGCAATGCACTTGCTTCTTGTAAAAACTTAACTGATATTACTATTCCAAGTTCTTTAAAATATATTGGATATAATGTATTTAAAAACGATGAGAAACTCACAAACGTTTATTATAATGGCACGATCGAAGATTGGTGTAAGATATATTTCTATTCAAAAAGTAAACAAGTAGGTTGTGCAAGACGTGATCCATCAACTGACTATGGTTATGCATCTCCAATGGATTATGCATCTAACTTCTATATCTTAGATAAAGATGGAGATGTTTCATATAACGGAAGAACTTATTCATTACTCACAGATCTTGTGATTCCAAGTAGCGTTAATGCCTTAAATAATCATCAATTCTCTGGCTTTGATTGTCTTAAAACAGTTTCTATTCCATCATCAGTAATTAATATTGGAATAAGTACATTTCAAGGCTGTTCTAACCTTGAATCTGTAACTATCAATGCTAAGATTAAGAGAATCCCAATTAATATGTTTAGAAACTGTGCTAGTCTTAAATCTGTTACATTTAAAGACGAAGTAGATGAAGTTGAAGAATTTGCATTCTATAACTGTAGTTCACTCAAAGAATTTTACTTTCAGAATATTCATTATATCGAAAGATGTGCATTCTCAAATACTGGTTTTGAATCATTAGATTTTGAAAATAAAGACATCGTAATTTCAAACAGTGCTTTCTCAAATTCTAAGTGTTTAACTTCAGTTAAACTTGGAATTGGAACTAATTATATTTCTGATTCATTATTTAGTGATTGCATTAATTTAACTTATGTACTAATTCCAAAAGAAGTTAAATTTATTCAATATAGAGCTTTCTATAACTGTGAATCATTAACTGAAATTAATTATGAAGGTACTATAGATAACTTTAGATATCTTGTAAGTTTAGATCGTGATTGGAATAAGAATTCACGTATAAATAACGTTAAATGTAGTGATGGTGATTACGAAGTACTTTTAGACATAGACTCTCAAGAATGATTTATATATGCTAATATATATAAAGATATAGAAAGAGGTATTATTATGTATACAATTGTTTGGGGTGAACCTTTATCAATTAATTATATACTTTCAATGGTATTCATATTCGCAGCACTTATTTTCTTTATTTTCTTTCTTAAGAATAAGAGCGAAAAGTTTATTAAGATATTCTTATTCCCATTCTCACTATTAGGTATTGGTGCAATTATTTGGAACCTTACAACTTGTGTGAATGTTTATAGAAACTTACCACTTAATTTCTGTTCATATACTGCAATACTATGTCCTATCTTAGTATTAATGAATAAAAGAAATATCTTAGGTAACTATTTATTGTCTGGATCTATTGGTGCACTAGTTGCCCTAGTACTTAGAGAAAGTGACTGCTATGAATTAAGTATTTTTGATGGAGATTTTATTTTCTATTATTTTCCTCATATGTTTGAATTCATCATTCCACAAGTATTTATCTTTACTAAGAAAGTAGAAATTAAACCTTTCTACATTCCATTCGCATTAGTTATAACTATCATACTTTATACAATCTCTTATAATATTGGACATTATGTAAATCAAAAGTATGATTTAAATACTAACTATTTCTTTGGCGAAGGACCAAATAACCCAGTACTTCAAGTATGTTGGAATATCCTTCCAGTTAAGTATTGGTATATGTTCTTATGCTTCCCACTATTCTTAATAATTAATATTATTTATTCGATTCCTTATTTCATTAAAAATGGTAAAGAAAGAAGAACTAAGAAAGAAGCATTACAACTAAAAGAACAAAACTAGAATAAAAGTAGGTATGGCGGAACTGGTAGACGCGTAAGTTTCAGATTCTTATGGTTAATCCATGCAGGTTCGAGTCCTGTTGCCTACACATATAAATGATATTAGGAGGTCTATAATGTTTAAAGGTGCATTAGAAGGCGTTAAGAAATTATATTATTCAGCAATCTGTAGTTTAGCTACAACTGCATTCTCAGTTGGTGCTGCATTATTTGCAATCTTAGGAATTGATGGTTCATCAACATTCTCAGTACTAGTCGCTGGACTATTTGGTGGTGTAGCACTAATCCTTGCTCTTGCTGCATTAATTTTTGAAATATTAGGTTGCTATGAATGCTCAAAAGAGAAACAAGAATTTAAGTATGCATTATATGCTGCTATTGCAGCTATAATTTTTACCGGAGTTGCTGCTATATTTGCTAAAGCATTTATTGGTTCAGTCTTAGATTTCTTAGGATCTATTTCAAGCTTCCTTGTAACTATATTAATCATTAGAGGATTAATGAGTATGTTTAAAGATCTTGATGATACTGAAATGATTGAAAAAGGTAAAAAAGTATTACTAATTCATAGTATTGCATATGTATCAGCCGCAGTAATTGAATTTCTATCAGGAATCCTAAAAAAACTTGAAGTAAAAGTATTCGTTGTGACACTCCTATCACTTATCGCAGGAATCATCGCAATAATATCTATTGTGTTCTACTTAACGTATATTAAAGAATCTATAACACACTTAGATTTTTCAACATTTAAACCTCAATCTCAAGATGTTGTAGAAACTCAAGTAGTAGACATAGAAGAAAATAAAGAATAAAAAGTGTAGTCTTAGACTACATTTTTTTATATGAGAAACATGTGAATAAATAAACTAGAATTTTAATATTATATAAATATAATAATTAAAGTTTGGTTTTTTAAGTAAAAATAGTATATAATCTATACAATATCATAAAAAAGGAGCTTATATATGAATAAATATATGAGAATGGCTATCACAGAAGCCAAAAAAGGAATCAATAAAGGAGAAGGCGGACCATTTGGTGCGGTTATCGTTAAAGATGGTGTGGTAGTAGCTAAAGCTCACAACACAGTACTTAAAAACCATGACGCAACTTGTCATGGTGAAGTTAACGCTATTAGAAAGGCATCAAAGAAGTTAAATACATTTGACCTCTCTGGTTGTGAAATCTACACAACTGGTGAACCTTGCCCTATGTGCTTAGGCGCAATCCTCTGGTCTAATATTTCTAAAGTATATTACGGATGTAATATTTTAGATACTGAAGATATTGGATTTAGAGATAATAAATTCTACTCTATGACAGATGAGGAAAAGAGTGAATTTATTAAAGAATTAGACAGAAAACAATGTCTTAAATTATATGACTACTATAAATCTATAGAAGATAAACAAAATTACTAATATGATACTAGATAGAATTGAATCACCCAATGACCTCAAAGAATTAAATATCAGTGAATTAAATGAGCTTAAAAAAGAAATTAGAAAGCTCATTTTAAACAAGGTATCAAAAGTGGGCGGACACCTTGGTTCTAACTTAGGTTCTGTAGAACTTGAGATGGCTCTTCACTATGTATTTAATTCTCCAAAAGATAAGATTGTATTTGATGTATCTCATCAATCATATACACATAAAATCTTAACTGGAAGAAAAGAAGCATTCTTAAATAAGAAAGCTTATGACGATGTGACAGGTTTCACATCAAAGAAAGAATCACCACATGATATGTTTACAGTGGGTCATACATCTACATCTATTTCACTTGCTTATGGTTTAGCTAAGGCAAGAGATATTAAAGGCACTAAAGAAAACATTATTGCCTTTATTGGTGATGGATCTATGTCAGGTGGTGAAGCATTTGAAGGTTTAAACAATGCTGGTACACTTAAATCTAACTTTATCGTAATCTTTAATGATAACCAAATGTCTATTGCTAAAAATAGTGGTTCATTATATGACAACTTAGAAGAATTAAGAAACACTAAAGGTAAATCTAAGAATAACTTCTTCAAAGCTTTAGGATTTGATTATAAATATATCGCTAAAGGTAATGACGTTAAAGTATTAATTGATGCATTAAATGAAGTAAAAGATATTGATCATCCAATCGTACTTCACATTAATACAATTAAAGGTTTAGGTTATAAGAAGGCAGTAGAAGAAAAGGCGGCTTATCATTCTAGAATGCCATTTAACTTAAAGACTGGAGAATCAACTTTAGTTTCTAAACCATCTTATTCTGGACTCATTAGAGATTACCTAATTAAGAACTTAGATTCTCATAAAGATTTAACTTTATTAAGCGCAGCTGCACCATTCTTCTATGGTAATGATGGTACAATTAATAAATATAAAGATAGAATCCTAGATTTAGGTATCGCTGAAGAATCATTATTTAGTGTTTCTGCAGGATTATCTCATGAAGGTTTAAGACCAGTTGTTTCTATCTTCTCATTCTTTATTGGTCGTGCAATTGATCAACTCTTAATTGATGCATCACTTAATAAAGAAAATACATTAATCTTAATCCATGGTGGAACATTCGCTGAAGATACTAAAGGTTCAACTAAGAGCGCAACTCACCACGGAATCTATGATTCAGCTTTAATTTCAAATATTCCAGGACTTTTATATATTCATCCAACTAATGAAAAAGAATTATTCAAGATTATGGATGACTATATCAATGGAAGATTAAATGGACTCGTTGCATTAAGAGTTCCAACTGTCAGAGTTGAAACAGTTAATGAAACATTATCTAAGAATTATTTAGATATTAAATCTAAGGTTATTAGTAATGGTTCTAAGGTAGCTTTACTTGGCCTTGGTAATTTCTATTTCAAGGCTGAAGAAGTTTATTATGCCTTAGAAAAACAAGGTATTAAGGCTACATTAATTAATCCATTATTCTCTAATGTGTTAGATACTGAATTACTTGAAAGCTTAAAGACTAATCATTCACTCGTAGTTACATTCGAAGATGAAATCTTAGATGGTGGCTTTGGTGAAAAGGTAGCTAGTTTTTATTCAGATAGTAATGTTAAAGTTAAAGCATATGGATTTAAGAAAGACTTCTATGATTATGTATCTATTGAAGAAGTTTTAAAAGAAAATAACCTTACAGTTAAACAAGTAGTAAAAGATATCAAACAAATCCTTAAATAGGAGATAAAATTATGCTTCAAAATGTGAAAAGATTTGATATGAAAAAACCTCCAAGAAGACAACTCTTAAGACCCCTAATTTGGTCTTTATGTTTTCCTGAGGTCAAATCTCATGAATGCAAAATAGAAAAGATTAATATGGAAGGTATTAAACCTCCATATTTACTACTTCAAAATCATAATGCATTCTTAGATTTTAAAGTATTAACTAAGGCAGTATTCCCTCATAGATGTAACTACGTTATTGCTATTGATGGCTTCCTTAAAAGAGAAGGTCTTTTAAGAATGGTTGGTGGAATCTGTAAGAGAAAGTTTACTAAAGATCTTACACTTATTAAACAAATGAAGAAGGTAGTTGATAATAAGGATATCTGTGTACTTTATCCTGAAGCTAGATATTCTTTATGCGGTACTACCGCAATCTTACCTGAATCACTTGGTAAACTCTGTAAGTTCTTAAAAGTACCTGTAGTCGTTTTAATTACTAATGGACATCATATCAATGCTCCATTCTACAATACTAAGAATCATAAAGTTAAAGGTTTAACTGCGACTATGACTTGTATTGCAAACAAGGATGAAGTATTAAGTCTTTCACATGAAGAATTAAATAAACGTATTAATGATGCGTTTGTTTATGATGACTATAAATGGCAAAAAGATAATAACATTATCTGTAATTATCCAAAGCGCGCAGAAGGTTTACATAAGGTTTTATATCAATGCTCTAGTTGTGGTACTGAATATGAGATGGAATCATTTGGTACTAAGCTTAGATGCAAACATTGTGGTAAGACTTGGGAGATGACTGAACTCGGTGAACTCAAGGCAGAAGATAATAAAGAAACATTCACACATATTCCAGATTGGTATGAATGGGAACGTGCTAATGTTAGAAAAGAAGTTGATGAAAATAGATATCACTTCGAGTCACCTGTAAGAGTTGACGCTCTTCCAAACGCTAAAGGATATATCAATATGGGTGAAGGTAAACTCATCCATGATATGAATGGATTTAAACTCACATTTAGTGATGAAGGAGAACCAGTTGAAATTACTCTTCCTCACTATGAAACTTATGGTGTTCATATTGAATATGAATACTTAGGTAAGTTTGGCGATTGTGTAGACTTAAATACACTCAATGATACATTCTATGTATACCCTAATGGTTTAGTTCCATTTAGTGTAACAAAGATGTCACTTGCGACAGAAGAATTATTCAAGGTATATTGGGAGAATAAAAAGAAACAGCAATAACGGAGGTTTTTAAGTTATGAAAGTTTTGTTTGTAGTAAATAATTTCTATGCAAAAGGAAATGGTCTAAGTGCATCCGCAAGACGTACTGTGAAGCACTTAGAAGAAAGAGGACTTGAAGTTAGAGTCTTATCAGGTAAAAACCCTGAAAACGATGATCTAGAACCATATTATGTTCTAGACTTATACAAGATGCCTGTATTCGATAAACTCATTAAGAAACAGGGATATGTATTTGCAAAATCAGATAAAAGAATTGTTAAAGAAGCAATTGAATGGGCAGACCTCATTCATCTTGAAGAACCATTTGCTCTTCAAATGCTTGTAGCTAGAATGGCTAAGAAAATGAATAAGCCATGTGTTGCAACTTATCACTTACATCCGGAAAACTTATTCGCATCGGTTAAACTTGCTGGTAGTTTCACGCTAAATAAAGCCACAATGCTTGCATTTAAAACTCAAGTATTTGATAAGTGCGTTGCTATTCAGTGTCCTACCCAAAATGTAATGGATAGACTTAATAGATGGCACTTTAAAGCTAAGCTTTATTTAATCTCTAATGGTCTTCCAAGAGAAGAACTCAAGAAGAGAAAAGAAATCACTGAAAAGATTAAATATAGTGATGCGAAATATATGGTTACAACTATTGGACGTCACTCTGTAGAAAAGGATTTAGTAACTTTGCTTAAAGCTATGAAATACACTAACCACAGAGATGAAATTCAATTAGTATTCGCAGGGCGTGGTCCTGAGACTGAAAACTTAAAGAAGTACGCTGATAAATTAGTAAAGAAGGGAATCATCAAATACGAACCAGTATTTAAGTTCTGTTCTCTTGATGAACTCCAACAACTTTCAGCATCATCAGACCTTTATATTCATTTAGCATTCATTGAAGTTGAAGGCCTATCATGTATGGAAGCAATTCAAGTTGGACTAGTTCCAATTATTGCAGAACATAGATATAGTGCTACAAGCCAATTTGCACTTTCTGAAATGTCTAAGTTTAAAGCCAAAGATCCAAAAGACTTAGCACAAAAGATTGATTATTGGCTAGATGATGATGAAAGAAGAATTGCTGAATCTAAGAAATATAAAGCACTTAAGTATGATTATGACATTGAAACATCTATTAATGATTTAATAGATATGTATAAAAATGCTCTAATTATATTTAACGAAAAATAATTATTGACAATTAATACTGAATATATTAAAATACACAAGGATAGAAAGTTGAGTGTCCACTCACACCTGAATTCTCATCTGTTGAATTGGGTAAATCGCTAGGAAAAATTAATTTATTTTTACTTGATGATAGAGCGGACATATGTCCGCTTTTCTATTTAAAAAAATGATGAGGTGACGACTATAAACAAGTACGCTGTATTACCAAAACCGGTAAAAAAAGAATCAAATTTCGTAAATGAAGCTATCAAAGCACCAAAAGTAATGGTTATTGATGAAGAAGGTAAATCGCTTGGTGTATTAGACACTAACAAAGCTATCAACATCGCATACGATCATAATCTTGATTTAGTATGTGTAGCTCCACAAGCACAACCTCCAGTTTGTAAGATTCTTAACTACTCTAAGTTCCGCTATGAAAAAGAAAAGAAGGAAAAAGAAGCTAAGAAGAATCAAAAGACACAAGCTCAAGAAGAAAAAGAAATTCAATTATCACCAACAATTGCAGAACATGATACTGAAACAAAGCTTAAACAAGCTTTAAAGTTCCTCGCTCAAGGTAATAAAGTTAAAGTAACTTTAAGAATCAAGAGAAGATACTTATCACTTGCTGATAACTCAGTAGAACTTGTTAATGATTTCGTAGCTAAGTGCTCTGAAGTTGGAGAAACTAATAAGAAACCTGATTTTGATGGTAAGCTTATTTCAATCGTTATTTCACCTAAGAAACAAACTTCTAAGAAGAAAGCTCAACCTAAGGTTGAAGCTCCTTCAAAGGAAGAAGTTAAAGAAGAGAATAATTAATTAATAAGGAGATATATAATTATGCCAAAAATGAAATCACATGGTGGTTCTAAGAAAAGATTCAAAGTAACTGGCACTGGCAAAATCGTTAGAGGCCAAGCTTACAGAGACCACTTACATTCACACAAGAGTGCCGCAGTAAAAAGACAATTAAGAGGGGATAAAGTCGTTAATTCAAGAGACACTCACGACTTAAAGAAACAAATCCCATATTTATAGGAGATAGGAAATGGCAAGAGTAAAAACTGGTGTTACAAATCACAGAAGACATAAAAAGGTATTAAAGCTCGCTAAAGGTTACTTTGGTGGTAAACGTCTCTTATATAGAACAGCCCATGAAGCTGTTATGAAAGCTCAATCTTACGCTTTCAGAGATAGAAGAAAGAAAAAAGATCAATTCAGAAAGCTCTGGATTGCAAGAATCAATGCTGCAGCTAGACTTAACGATTTAAGTTATTCTAAATTAATGCACGGCTTAAAGCTCGCTAACGTTACAGTAAACCGTAAGGTATTATCTGAAATCGCTATCGCTGATCCAAAAGGATTCACAGCTATCTGCGAAAAAGCTAAGGCTGCTTTAGCTGCTTAATAATTAATTAATAAAAGTCTTATTCGTGTAGAATAAGGCTTTTTGTTTTATAATAGTTATATGAAAAAAATATTATTACTACTTCCAGTATTATTATTACTAGTTGGATGTTCTTTTAATTCTAATACTAAATCAAGACGTAAATCTAATATT
>JAILNJ010000122.1 GCA_024691665.1 Gammaproteobacteria bacterium
AGGATGCGAGGCTGCATATCAAATCGCAAAACGTGGAATAAAAGTAAAATTATATGAAATGAAGAAACATAAAAAGACTCCAGCTCAAAAAATGGATCTTTTTGCTGAACTTGTATGTTCTAATTCATTTAGATCTTCTGATCCTAAAAATGCTGTGGGTCTTTTAAAAGAAGAATTAAGAATGATGGATTCACTAATTATTCGTATTGCTGATAAGACACAAGTTAAAGCTGGTGCTTCGCTTTCAGTTGATAGAGAATTATTCTCTAAACTAATTACTGAAGAAATAAGTAATAATCCATTAATTGAAGTAATAGATGAAGAAGTTACTAAAATTCCTGAAGGCTATACAGTTTTAGCCACAGGCCCACTCACATCTGATGCTTTATCTGATGAAATTGGTAAGTTTATTGATGAAAAGTATCTCCATTTCTTTGATGCTATTGCCCCAGTAATTGAAAAGGATTCAATTGATTTTACTAAGGCATATTATAAATCAAGATGGGATAAAGGTACCGCAGATTATATCAACTGCCCTTTTACTAAAGAAGAATATTTAGCTTGGTGGGAAGAAGTTGTAAATGCTGAAACTCATGAAGCTCATGATTTTGAAATTAATGTATTTGAAGGATGTATGCCATTTGAAACTATGGCTAAACGTGGTGTAGATACACTTCGTTATGGACCTATGAAACCAGTAGGCTTATATAGAGATAATTTTAAACCATACGCAGTTGTACAACTCCGTGCGGATAATTTAGCTAATTCAATGTACAACATTGTGGGTTTTCAAACTAAACTCTCATATGGCGCACAAGATAGAATAATAAGAATGATTCCTGGCCTTGAAAACGCAAAAATCATTAGACATGGACAGATGCATAGAAATACATTTATTAGTGCCCCTGGCCTAATAAATGCCTCATATGAGTCATTAAAACGCCCTGACTTATTCTTTGCTGGTCAATTATCTGGCGTTGAAGGATATGTTGAATCAACCGCATCAGGCTTAATCGCAGGAATTAATATCGCAAGATTGGTTTTAGGTAAGGAATTAATTAAATTCCCAAGAACTACTGCAATGGGTGCTCAAGCTTATTATCTTGAGAATGCATCTAAAGAAGACTTTGAACCAATGAATGTAAACTATGGAATATTCCCTCCAATTGAAGGAAGAACTAAAAACGATAGAAAAGAAGCTTATAGTGAAAGAGCTATAGAAGACCTTAAGAGGTTTAAAGATGAGTCAAAGGAATAATGAATTCTTAGAGAAGTTTATTTCATATTTAAGAAATGAAAGAAGGTATTCAGAGAATACCATTTTAGCTTACTCTAATGATATTAAAGATTTCTTTAAATATTTAGATGAAAATGAATTTGGTGATGCGGATGAAATATCTGAAAAGGTCGCTGCCTTTTATATTTCAAATGCCGCAGATACATTTACTCCTCGTTCAATTCAAAGAAAATCTTCATCTATTAAATCTTTCTATAATTTCTTTGTAGATATTGATAAAGAAATGGAAAAGAATCCATTTTTAGGTGTAGATATTCCAAAAAGTGAAAAGAGATTACCTAAATTTGTCTATGATGATGAAATAAAAGAGTTCTTAAACGCTATTGATGTATCTAATGAAGTAGGAAGAAGAGATAAGTTAATCTTTGAACTGCTCTATGGTTCAGGTCTCCGTGTATCTGAACTTACTAATATGAAGTTAAAAGATGTAGATTCTGATACAAGAAGAATATTAATTCATGGTAAAGGATCAAAAGATAGAATTGTTCCTATGACAATGGATGCTAAAGAAGATTATCAAAAATATCTAGTACTCTCTAGACCAATTTTCCTCGCAAGATCAAATGACCTTGAGAATGATTCAGTATTCTTAAACTTCCATGGAGGAACTCTAACTTCAAGAGGTGTTAGAGATATATTAAATAGAGTATTAAAAGAAACATCTTCAACTATGAAAGTGTCTCCACACGCCTTTAGACATTCGTTCGCAACCCATCTATTAAATAAAGGGATGGATGTTAGAATGGTTCAAGAACTTTTAGGTCACTCAAATCTATCAACTACTCAAATATATACTAAATTATCTAAGGAATCCCTTCAAAAAGAATATGAGAAGGCCTTCCCTAAAGGAAATAAGAAACATGATTAAGATTATCTCTGTAGGTAAAATAAAAGAAGATTACCTTAAAAAAGGAATAGATGAATATTTAAAGAGACTCTCTAAATATACTAAAGTTGAAGTAGTTGAACTAAAAGATTTACCTCTTAAAGATAATATGAGCGAAAATGAAATCAAGAAAGTTCTTGATGAAGAAGGCAAAGATATCTTAAGTAAGATTAATAATAATGAATATATTATTGCGCTAGATAGACTTGGTAAATCTATGTCTAGTATAGAGTTCTCTAAAAAGATAGAATCTATCTATAATCAATATCCAAATATTACATTTATTATTGGTTCTTCATATGGTTTAGCTAAGGAAGTATTAGATAAAGCACATTACTTATTGTCTTTCTCTGCGTTTACTTTCCCTCATCAATTATTTAAACTAATTTTACTTGAACAGATCTTCCGTGCATATAAGATATTAAATAATGAGACCTATAATAAATAAGCATTTATAAAGACTTAGATTTTTATACATGTTATAATGAGGTATAAATTAAGGAGGTTTAATTATGGTTAAACAATTAAACGAAAATGAATTTAAAGACGTACTAGCTAGTGGTAAAAAGTTCTTTGTAGACTTTTATGCTGATTGGTGTGGACCTTGCAGAGCTATGGGCCCAGTTGTTGATGAAGTATCAGAAGAATTAACTAATGTAGATTTTTATAAAGTAAATGTAGATGAAGCTGAAAACCTTGCTGAGGCATTAATGATTACAAATATTCCTTGCTTCATGGTATTTGAAGAAGGAAAACTTCAAAAGAAGTTTGTAGGCATGATGTCTAAAGAATCTTTAGTAGAAAAGATCTAATATGTTATACGATACTATTATTATTGGCGCAGGACCTTCTGGTGTTACATGCGCCATTTATTTAAAAAGAGCGGGTTTAAATCCTCTAGTAATCTATAAAGATGCTGGATCACTTGGCTTATCTAAAATAGAAAATCTATATTCTTATGATTCAATTAGTGGAATAGATTTATTTAATAAAGGCTTAGAACAGTTAAAGTTTCATAAAATAGACACAGTTAAAGAAGAAGTACTAGCTTTAACTCAAGAATTAAACTTTAAAGCTATTACTAAAGATAACGAATATGAGGGAAAAACACTCGTTATCGCATCTGGCTTAAATAAATCTAATCTTCCAAAAATGTTTAAAGATTATCTTGG
>JAILNJ010000147.1 GCA_024691665.1 Gammaproteobacteria bacterium
TAATTGATTAACGTATGCAGGGTTATCAATGTTAGATGTCTTAAAGTCTACAATTATGTATTCTTTTTCTTTTTCAAGTAAATAGTCTATTACACCTGATTCTCCATCTAAGTAATAAGGTAGTTCATGGAACTCTCTTATAGATGGTGTTTTAAATAAGAATGAATCTTTAAACTGTTCTAGATACTTAACAAAGTGGTCAGCAATCTTCTTCTTTTCTATTTCTTTCTTAAAATCTAGAGCAAGAAAATCTGTAACTTCAAAGAATGAATGTAATAATGTACCTTTATCTAGGTAATCAACAACTTCTTTTGATACTTCAAATTCAATATCATGAGAAGCATGTTTTATTTCAATCTTCTTAGGGTCTTCTAAAGTTAAATTTTTATAAGTAATTGGACTACCTACTTCATTAAATGAATCACTTTCGCTCTTTTTTTCTGCTAGGGTGATTTCTTTATATATATCCTCACTAAACTTTGTAGCATAATGAAATAAATCCATTAATTGTCCAAAATTATAAACATCCTTACTTGTATCTCTTAATTCCTTAATACAGAGTAGAGTTAGTGATTCTCTCGGTCTAGTAACTGCAACATATAGTAATCTAAAGAGCTCAATAAACTGTTCTCTTGTTTCGATTAAAGTTTGCATTTTATACTTCAAAGTTTTCTTTAAACAAACACCTAATTGGTCTGAATATTGACTTAAACTTCTCCAAGGTTGAAGTTGTCTATTAAGTCCAGCAACATATACCACCGGAGCTTCAAGACCTTTAGATTTATGAATTGTCATAATAGTTACACATTTAAGTGAATCAAACGAACTTAACTTTTGGTTAACTTCAGCTTCATTCATTCTTAAATAATCGAAGTAATCTATTATTTCATCTAGACTCATTCCACTTGTTGAGTAGTTAGAAATTTGTTGGATTAAGATATTAATCTTAAGTTCTCTAGATTCTTTCTTTTCTAAAGATTGGATCTTTCTATATATATCAAACTTCTTAACGAGTTCATTGAATAATACAGAAGTTCCATAAGCTTTATAAGTTTCAACCAGTTCTTGGAGTTTAGTAAATAGCTCAGGGAAATACTTTTCTGCCTTAGTAAGAATTGGATCTTCATCAGCCAAGAAATCAACAATCTTATTATCATCTTCCTTAGTCGCAAAGCTTCTAAGAATAGAGAGTAAAGTCATCATAAAGTTTTCTCTATTCTTGCCATTCTCTTTTCCTTCAAGTGGTTCATTCTTATATAAAAGATTAACCATCTTTAAAGTATTCTTTAAGAAGATTATTTCTTCGCTAGTTGAGAATTCTTCTTCTGCAATGATCCTTGATGGAATACCATATTGTTCAAGTGTAGATTTAATATCTCCAAATTGAGTTGATGCATAAGATAAGATTAGGATATCTGAATATTCGATATCTCTAAATTTACCACTCTTTTCTTCACCAGTTTTTTCGTCGATATATTTTAAATCCTTATCAAATACTTGTTGATGAGAATTCATTCTATTTAGAATGTCTGATGCTATAACATCAAATTCAGTAGACTTCTTAGTCTTAGGATCTTTCTCATATTCTAGTATTTTAAATTCGTTAAGTGGTGACGAATTTTCAGGCGTATATGCTTTATTACCTGCGTTCATCAAGTCACTAAAGAACGGAGAATTAACATCTTCATCATTGGCTAGATTTTTAAAGATATTATTAGATACTTGAAGAACTTCTTTGTCTCTGCTTCTAAAGTTAGCGTTAAGTTCTATTACTTTACCTAATTTATTATTTGCTTCATACTTTGATTTTAAACCGCCAAATAATTGAGGATTTGCGTTTCTAAATCTATAAATAGATTGTTTGATATCACCAACAACTACTACGTTATCTTTAGAAATTAAAGAAATAAGTTCACTTTGAATATCGTTTGTATCTTGATATTCATCAATCAAGAATTCTTTAATCTTATTCTTATATCTATTTCTAATTTCTTCATGTTCATTTAGAATTCTGATGCACTCAACTTCAATATCTTGGAAAGTATATAAAGAATAGTCTTTTTTAAACTTATCCATCTTAAAGATAAGGTTATTGAGTAAGCCCATAATTACCATTTCAAGTGGATGGTTAAATCTTGTTTCTTCTAAAGCTTTATTATCGTTTGCAAAATATGAAGTTATCTCTTTAATAGCATTGAAAGAATCAGTAATTTTTGTATTTTCTTTTTTAAGTCGTTTTTGAACGTCATCTGGAATATCTTTCCAATTACATGTTGGTTTTTTATTAGTTATAGGGTCTTTTACATCTAGGCCAGCATTAAAAAAAGCAATTCTTTCATCAACAGTATCTAATAATTCTGCAGATTCCATATAATTTCTTTGAAGTTCTCTAACCTTATCGACACCTTCATATCCCGTATCAGTCATCATCTTCTTTAAAGAACGTATCTTAGTCTGAAGAATTGGGTCTAGAGAATTCTTTATGTTTTCAACTTCTTGTCTTATATCATGCTTTTCAAAATAATTACAAGTAATTTCAAGCGGAGACTTCTTATTTTGAAGAGCTTTATAGATATTCTTCATGATACTTTTAACTTGATCAACATTATCTACATGAAGTCTTTCGATAAAAGCTTTTGAATTAGTTATATCATTGCCATCTATACAAACATTATTAACATCAATGAAAGTATTAATAATCTCATCTAAAAACTTATCTTCCTTCATTTCAAATAATGCTTGATCTCCAATATTGAAGTTTTTAGGCATATTAGAATAAATGATATTTTCTATTAAAAATTTATGGCAAAAAGAGTCAAAAGTAGAGATATTTGCTTCATCAATATGATTAAGTTCTTCTTTAAGTCTAGGATCATCAAATTCTTTTAATGCTTTAGTGATTCTATCCTTCATTTCTTTAGCTGCAGCATCAGTAAATGTTAATACAACAATATCATCTAAAGAGTATCCTTCATCCTTTAAAAGATGGATTACTCTTCTAGTCAAAACGAAAGTTTTACCACTTCCTGCAGCAGCACTTACAAGTATATTTCTAGAAGGAGTTTCAACTACTTCTTTTTGTTTGTCTGTTAATCCTTTAAGGAATGCTTCACTAGTCGCCATTAGTTGAATCCTCCTCAACGTCATCTCCGAACGGAGATACTTTCTTTGAGTAACAAATCTCATTAAACTTACAGTATTTGCAAGCTTTATCTGATGGTGTTTGTTTGAACTTAAGAGCTAATACATCTTTCTTAATTTCATCAACAACATCATTAACATCAGCCATTCTAAGTTTTAAATCTTCTACACAGCCAATTGTATCAGTCTTTTTAAGAGTTACTTTACTATTGTTAAATATAGTTGATATTTGTTCTTTACCGATGGCTGAATAACCAGAGAAAGCAATGTCATCATTCTCATTAATTTCGCTAGGTTTGTGCTTAATTGCGATATAGAACATTCCAAAAGGAGTATATGTTTGATAGTCATCTGAGCTTAAGGCAGCATCCATGTATATAAACATCTGTAGTCCCTTTTTATTTTCTATATCAAGCGGATCAAAACCACCAGTTTTATAATCGAAAATATATAAAGAATCGTCTTCTTTATTCTTAACAATTAAGTCTGCGGTACCTTTAACTATTACTTTAATACCTTTATCTTGAATCACTTTTACAAGCTTGTGTTCAGGTTCAATATCAAAGTTATCTTTATTAAAATATGAATTAATCTTTTTATGGAGAGTAGGTAAGTAATCTAAGAAGATTTCAAAGAATATTTTTTCTATAGATGACATTTCATATTCAGCATTTTCTCTTGTATCTCTTAGATACTTTTCAATGTATAAATCTGAGTCAACCTTAGAATATTCTTGTCCGATAAAGTTCTTAATGTATTCATGGAAAAAAAGTCCAATAAAGTTACTAAATTGAACATTAAATTCTTCAAGTCTATATATCGTTCTAAAGAAATATTTAAAAGGACAATTAACGTAATCGTTAATAGCTGTTGGAGATAATCTTATCTCATTTTTAGTTATCTTTTTAAATATATCGTTTCTGTCAAAATTAAAGTCAGAATAATACTTAATATCTTTAGCGTTTTCTTTTAAGAAACTATACTTCTTTAAGTTAGGAAGTTTACTACGATAATTATCATATGTATCTTTAGCTTTTAAGTATTTTAAAGTGTCTCTTTCTTCTGAATAGCCTACTATTTCATCTGTGTTAATACTTGTTTTATTTTCTAGTTTATCAACGAAAGATGACATAGATAGTTCTTTTGTCATATTCTTTAAAGTGTAGGAAATATATACTTCTTTTATTGAATAGATCTTATTCTTAATATAGTTCTCGTTATATTCATTAAT
>JAILNJ010000148.1 GCA_024691665.1 Gammaproteobacteria bacterium
ATTCACTAAATGATGGATTTTCATAATCTAGTGTTGCATACTTTTCTTCGTTATTTTCTCCATAAGATAATAACATTCTTACGTAATCTAATTCATACTTTTCTCTTGTAGCTTTGTCTAAAGAGCTAGTAGAATCTGAAATAATTTGATAACTATATTTGCTCATTTAAAACTCCTTATCTTCAAAATAGTACTATTAATTATATATAATTAAAACCATTTTGTCTATTTTTTATTTAGTTAGTTGTTTCTTAGAAAATATCTTTTGACCTAGTAATACAAGTTCATGAACTACAAGTGGAAGTACTGACATTGCAGCAGTAATTAGCCATTCTTGCCAGTCAAGATTAGATGTAGAGAAGAGTTTTCTCATACCAGGAACTTCGATAACTAAAAGTTGTAGTCCAACACCGAATAAGAATGCGAAGAGCATCATCCAGTTCTTATTCTTAAATACTTGAATAAATGATTTTCTATGATTACTCATTCCAACCATATGGAATAATTCACTAAATGCAAGGGCACAGAATGCCATAGTTTGAGCGTGGTGTAAATTTTCTTCAATAGAGTAGAATTCTTTAATTCCACTATATGTGAATATATCATTAAGCCATGCATGTGATAAATATGCGACGAGCACAGCAATACTAATAACAATACCATAGAAGACAGTTCTTCTCATTCCGCCATGAGCGAAGATTCCTTCATTCGGATCTCTTGGTTTATCTTTCATATTATTAGGATCTTTAGGGTCCATTCCAAGAGCAATAGCTGGGAGTGAGTCAGTTACAAGGTTAATCCAAAGTAAGTGGATAGCTAGAAGCGGAGTTTGAAGTCCAACAAGAACAATTAAGAACATAGCAGCAACTTCAGCGATATTTGAAGATAATAAGAATATTACTGTCTTCTTAATATTAGCGTAGATACCTCTACCTTCTTCCGTAGCTTTCTCGATTGATGCGAAATTATCGTCAGTTAATACCATATCAGCAGCTTCTTTTGATACATCAGTACCAGTAATACCCATAGCAATACCGATATCAGCATTTCTTAAAGATGGAGCATCATTAACACCATCGCCTGTCATAGCACAAATGTTTCCAGCTTTTTGGAAAGCTTTAACGATTTGAACTTTATTCTCAGGACTAACTCTTGAGAATACTCTAATAGTCTTAGTAGCCTCAACAAGTTCATCTTCAGTAAGTTTATCAACTTCTGAACCCAACATACATTGTTCTTTAGTTTCAGCAATACCAAGTTCTCTTGCAATAGCGAAAGCTGTATCTTTGTGGTCACCAGTAATCATTACTGTAGTAATTCCGGCTTCTTTAAACTTTTCAACAGCTGGTTTAGCTTCAGGTCTAGCTGGGTCAATCATTGCTACAAGTCCAACAAATGTTAGGTTTTCTTCTGTAATTTTATCTGATTCAGAATATGCTAAAGCAAGTACTCTTAATGCTTTATCTGCATATTCCATATTAATATCATTAATCTTAGTAATATCTGCTTTTGTAATCTTACGTGGAGTTTCTCCATCAAGAATCATAGTAGTTCTAGCCATAATTGAGTCTAGAGCACCTTTAGTAAATACTACAGTTTTACCATCAATTACATGTTTAGTAGACATCATCTTTCTAACTGAATCGAATGGAAGTTCATCTATTCTTGGACATACTTTTTCAAGAACAGATTTATGCATATTGAATTCATTAGCCATTACAACGAGTGCGATTTCAGTAGGATCACCATATAATCCTTCATCAACCGATGCATTAGAGCATAAACTCATTCCTTTAGCTAATAATTTTAAGTTCTCATCTTTTTGTTTTTCAAAGAAATCTTTTTGTGTGAATTTATTGTTTAAAGTATAAGCTTCAACAACTGTCATCTTGTTTTGAGTGAGTGTTCCAGTCTTATCACTACATACAACTGATACAGCTCCTAAAGTTTCAACAGATGCGAGTTTTCTAACGATAGTGTTGGCTTTAACCATTCTTTGTACACCAATAGATAATACTATAGTAACAACGGCAGGAAGACCTTCTGGGATAGCTGCAACAGCTAAAGCGATTGATGATAATACTGCATCAATCCAGTGGTCAATTGAAGCGCCAAAGCCACCAACAAGTAACCAAACAATTTGAACTAAGAGTACTGCAATAACAATACCTAATGTTAAAAGTCCTAATGATTTAGATAATTTAGCTAAAACTTGTTGAAGTGGAGTTAATTGTTCTTCAGTATCAAGAGCTGAGGCAATCTTACCGATTTCAGTATTCATACCAGTCTTAACTACTACGCCAAGTCCTCTACCATATACTACTGGTGTAGACATATAAAGCATATTAACTCTATCACCTAGTGGAACTTCGCCACTAAATACATATTCACTATCTTTTTCAACTGGGAGAGATTCACCAGTTAAAGATGATTCATTTGTTTTTAAGTTATAAGATTCAATTAATCTAATATCAGCACCAATTGTATTACCTTCTTCTAGTACTACAATATCGCCAGGTACAAGTTCAGAAGACTTAATAGTAACTCTCTTTGAATCTCTAATTACTACAGTTTCAGGAGATGCCATCTTCTTTAATGCATCAAGAGATGCTTGAGCTTTAACTTCTTGGATTGTTCCAATAAATGCATTCATTAATATAACTGCAAGAATAATGATTACATCAGGCCAGTCACCTACATTAAAGAAATCAAATCCTTGTTTTACTGTTTCATAAATTGAAACACCAATAGTAACTAGAATAGCTGCGAATAAGACAAAGATCATTGAGTCATTCATTTGTGAAAAGAAAATCTTAATCACAGAATCTTTCTTCTGTTCTTTTAGTTTGTTCTCACCAAATTTCTCAAGTCTAGCTTTAGCCTCTTCTTGGCTTAATCCAGTATCCTTGTTAGTCTCAAGAACTTTTAATGCCTCGTTCTTGTTTAAGGTTTCAAAAGAATAATTACTAACTTTATCTTCCATATATAACTCCTATATTATTAATTAATATTTTTAAACATCATACTACTCTATTCTATATTAAAGACTTCATTATTTCAACCTTCAATATTTTTAATATT
>JAILNJ010000045.1 GCA_024691665.1 Gammaproteobacteria bacterium
ATTGAGATAGATTTTCTACCTCCATCTTTAGCTCTTTCTACAAATTCATTTAATTCCTTATTAGGAAGTAAATGAATTTGTAGAAAGAGCTAAAGATGGAGGTAGAAAATCTATCTCAATTGATGAAATCAGAGAGAATTGTATTCCTATCAAGGAATCATTCCCAATTAGAATACCGTATTTAGATGCGGTAGATATATTAATCGAAAGAAAAGCGAGAAATTAATCTCGCTTTTTCTTATACAATTATTTCCTCAAATAGTTTGATTGGAGGTACTTTTTCATCACTATATTCATAAGCACCATAGAGGTCATCAATAAGTGAATCTTTCCATTCATCATTCTTATAAATATAAAGTAATGTTTCACCTTCTTCTACGTAATCACCAACTTGATGGTTAAGTACGATACCTACATTTGGATCTATCTTATCATCAATGGTTTTACGTCCTGCACCAAGGTGCATAGATGAGATACCAATTGTTAAAGCGTCAATATTCTTGATATAGCCGCTTCTTTTACTCTTTAGTGGGATAATTTCTTTAACTTGGATAAAACCTTCTCCAAAGTCATTTGTAGTGGCTCCTTGAGCATTTATGAATTCAAGGAACTTCTTGTATGCAGAACCATCATGAAGTTTAGTGTTAGCTAAAGCTATTCCTTCATCTACAGTCTTAGTAATCTTAGAATAATAACACATATAACCAACGATAGTTACACATAATTCTTCAAGGTCTTTAGGACCTTTTAAGTTTAAGCATTCAACAGCTTCTTTTACTTCTAGTCTATTACCAATAGTTCTTCCAAGAGGAGAGTTCATATCAGATAAGAAACATATAGCTGTCTTATGATCAAATTTAGCTAAACTAATCATTTCTTTTGAAAGTTCTCTAGCTTCATCAATAGTCTTCATAAATGCGCCAGATCCAAACTTAACATCAAGGCAGATTACATCTGCGCCAGATGCGAGTTTCTTAGACATAATTGAAGATGCGATTAGCGGGATTGATCTAACTGTACCAGTTACATCTCTTAAAGCATAGATTTTCTTATCAGCAGGGACTAAGTTTTGAGTTTGTCCTGCGATAGCTAAATTAATATCGTGAACTTGATTCATGAATCTTTCTTCAGAAAGTTGAATAGTTACACCTGGAATAGATTCAAGTTTATCTAAAGTTCCACCAGTATGTCCCAAGCCTCTACCGCTAAATTTAGCCATGATGCAGCCACAAGCTGCAGCTAGAGGACCAATAACTAAGGATGTCTTATCTCCTACACCACCAGTTGAATGTTTATCAACTTTGATTCCTTTAAATCTAGATAGATCAATTTTATCACCAGAATTAAGCATAGCCATAGTTAAAGCAAACGTTTCACGTTTTGTAAGGCCATTGAAGTATACAGCCATTAACCAAGCAGATAATTGATAATCTGGAATATTTCCTTTTACATATTCAGTAATGAACTCTTTTATTTCTTCATCTGTGAGTTCTTTTTTATCACGAGTTTTCTCGATGATATCAACAGCATTAATCATTTGTTTTTACCTCTTCTTCCTTTACTTCTTGAGGTTGTTCTTCATCGTCTTTTAAGAATGGAATCTTAGACATTAGAAGTGGCATTGCAAATACACCACCAACAATCATTAAGAAGTATCTAATCATATCTAATACATTACCAAGGTAAGTACCTTCAGTAACAAAGTGTGAGTATGGTAATTTAAGCACTATTTTTAGGCCAACTACAGTAACAACACCGAATAATAATCTTACCACATTTTTCCACCAAACTTTAGAAATTTTAAAGTTAACATACTTTTCTTCTAGTATGAAACCTACAAAGCAACCAGCTACAACACCATATGTAGTAAACATATCTCTTGTTTGTTCACTCCAGAGTGGAGCTAAGAATGTAAATAATCCAAGAGCTGAAAGCATAATAATATGGAAAATTGTTTCATTTTTGAACTTTTTTCTTCCAAAAGATACAAGTTCAATCATACAAAGACCTACTGCAAATCCAGTAAATACATCAATGAATGAATGTACACCAAGAGCAATTCTTGAAACCATTACAAGTATTGATAAACAAATACTAATTGCCCATACCCATTTTATCTTATGATCATATTTCTCATTAAATGATTTAGCTAGTGAATTATATACACCAGATGCACCTTGAGAATGTCCTGATGGGAATGATGTTGAACTTGAT
Source organism: Gammaproteobacteria bacterium (assembly GCA_024691665.1). Classification (GTDB taxonomy): domain Bacteria; phylum Bacillota_I; class Bacilli_A; order Izemoplasmatales; family UBA1188; genus UBA1188. The sequence continues at coordinate 2,215 of JAILNJ010000045.1, forward strand.
TGTAAATATGTTCCTTGTGGAGCTTCTTTAGGAAGAAAATTACCGTTAACATCTTTTGCTAAAATTGATTCATCTAAGCATTTAATTGTACTAGGTTTTTGTTGGAAAGGTCTTAAGAAGTTAAAGATACTTTTAAGTCCATTATTTAGAACCATACCATAGAAAGCACCATATCCAACATCTTTAGCTATCTTCTTATCGATTAACCAATATAGAACAGCAAATATAGCAATAAATACATATTCTGTTCCAAGATAACTAATTAATTTGAATAAAGTTTGAAGAAATTTACTGTCAGCAGTAATCTTGTTTAGGAACTCAACAATTGAGACATCCCAATCCCAATGATTCAAATAATTAACAGATGCAAACATAATTATTGTCTCCTTAAATATTTTCTAAAATAAAGCACACCTTTTTGTGTTTCTTCTACTAATTCAAAATTTGTCAAATCGAGATGTAAAAATACGTTTCCTTCGTGGTCATTATCTATATAAGTAATATAGAGACAATCAGCTTTCTTATATGTCAATTCAATGATAGATTTACCACCAATAACGTAGATATCTTCATCCCTGTGAGCGTCAAGCCAACCAAAAATATCATGTGTAGTTTCAACACCTTCATAGTAGTAATCATTAAGGCTTGCGATTACTGAAGTACGTCTTGGAAGAGGCTTTCCATTTCTACTTAATATAGATTTAAAAGTCTCTTCACCCATAACACATGTTTTATCTAATGTTTTCTTTTTGAAATATTGTAAATCTTCCTTATAATGCCAAGCTAAATCGTTGTTATTACCAAAACAATTATTTCTATCTATAGCAAAAATTTCATTTATCATACTGCTACTGCTCCCTTAATTCTTGGCCAGCATTGATAATCTTGGAGTTCAAAATCATCATAAGATAAATCGTCTAAAGATGTGATCTTTTTCTTAATAATCATCTTTGGAAGTGGATAAGGTTTTCTTTCAAGTTGAATGTTTACTTGTTCAATATGATTTAAATAAATATGAGCATCACCAATTGTGTGTACAAATGTACCACATTCAAGTCCACACATATTAGCTACTATCATTAATAGTAATGAATAAGATGCAATGTTAAAAGGAATACCTAAGAAAATATCACCACTTCTTTGATAGAGTTGTAATGATAATTTACCGTCATTTACATAGAATTGATATAAAGAATGACATGGTGGAAGTGCCATATTAGGAATATCTACTGGATTCCAGCTTGAAACAATTAAACGTCTAGAATTAGGGTTTTTCTTGATTTCATTAATAATATTCATTAATTGATCAACACCATTAAAGTTTCTCCATTGCTTACCATAAACTGGGCCTAAATTTCCCCATTTTTTCGCAAATTCATCATCATTTTTAATCTTTTCAATGAATTCTTCCATAGTTTCGCCTTGGAATTCTTTTGATTCGCTATATGATTTATATGGCCAATCATCCCAAATGTGTACTCCATTATCTACTAGATACTTAATGTTTGTGTCACCTTTAATGAACCATAATAATTCATGAATGATACTCTTTAAATGTACTTTTTTAGTTGTTACTAGTGGGAAACCATCTGCGAGGTCAAAACGCATTTGATAACCAAAATAAGAAATAGTACCAGTACCTGTTCTATCCTCTTTCTTAGTGCCTTTTTCAAGCACTGTTCTTATTAAATTTAAATATTGTTCCATAAAAAATACCTCTATGCTAATTATAGCATAAAGGTAGATTATATTTTCCTTTTTTATTTATTCTGTTGATAATTCTGGATCAATTTCAAGTTCTACTAAATCTTCGCCTTCTTCTGAATCATCATCTGAATCTTGTTTGTTATTTGAGAATCCTTTGCCCATATAACACACTCTTTCGCCAACAACACTATAAGAATAGACCTTTTTACCAGTATCCTTGTCTATATAGTTATTTTGCTCTAGCCTACCTCTAACAATAACTAATGTGTTCTTCTTGCAAGTCTGAGCTATGGTTTCTGAGATTCCATCCCAAACAATAACATAGATATAGTCTCTTCCATAAGTATCTGAACCTTTTTGTTTAAAAGGTCTATCAACTACAAGACATATCTTACATCTCTTAACTCCTTCTTTGGTTTCAAATAGTTCGGGATCTTTACAAACTCTACCAGCTAATAATACTTGATTAAACATAATGTACCTCCGAGCAAAAATATATCAATAAATACTTCATTTTCAAAATCATCTAAAGCAAATAGGAGTCTAAAAATCGATGAAATATTTCCAGGAAAAAATATTAGTAAAAATACATATAAGTTAATGCATGTTTTATTTGTAGAAAATATAGTTAAATAGTGTCAAATTATTTTAAATGAATAATAGCTTATATTGTAATCTAAAATATACATTTAATCTCAAAAATCAAGTTAT
>JAILNJ010000121.1 GCA_024691665.1 Gammaproteobacteria bacterium
TTGAAGATTGTATTAAAGACTTTGAAAAATTATCAAAAGAAGAAATAGCTAAATATGATTTAAATGATTCTATTATTCATATCGTTTTCAAGTTCAGCTTTAATAGATAAATCAGCTGTACCAACCATGAAATCGATATGAATAATAGAATCATTTAAATCATATTTAGCTATTTCTTCTTTTGATAATTTTTCGAAGTCTTTAATACAATCTTCAAATCCCATACCAATAGCTAAGTGGCAGCAAGCATTCTCATCAAAGAGAGTGTTATAGAATAATAGGCCTGTTTCATTTACTGGAGAGTTAAATGGAACAAGAGCTACTTCTCCAAGTCTTCCTGCGCCTTCATCAAGTGATGTGAGTTCTTTAATAGTATTTAATGTATCATCGTCTTTAGCTAAGCATTCTACTACTTTACCTTTACTAAATCTAAAACCAAAGTCTTTTATAACTTTACCATTTAATGATAATGGTTTAGCTGCGTATACTACTCCTTCTGCGCTATATTTATTAGGTGTAGTAAAGCATTCTTCTGTAGGCATATTAGGATTATAGTAAACACCTTGAACAGTATAAGATCCTCCACCTAAGAATATTACATTCTTAATTAGTTCTACACTAAAATCAGTTCCTAAACTATTCTTATAGATTAATTTCTTAATGCCTAAGTTATTTAACTTATTACATTTTTCTAATAGAGTAGCATTGTGTTTATTCCAGTTTTCAACTGCATCACCCTCTGCTCTTGCACATTTAATGATTGCGTCCCACATAGCTTTCACAGCTTGACTCTTAGAAAGTCCAGGGAATACTTTTTGAGCCCATTTAACTCCAGGAATAGCTGCGATAGTCCATTGATATTTGTTTTCCATTTGTTTTCTAATTGGACGAATAATTGGGCCTTGAGCACGTCTTACTTCCATTAGTTTATTTTGATCAACTGATGCGAGTGCATCTGGATCATCTGATTCAATATGAATCATAGCTGGAAGTGTATCTCTTCTATATTCCCATCTATTCTTAATCCAATCAGGTAATTCTTTTAATGCGTTAACTTTAGTTTTTGAATATACAATCTTATCTACTTCATCACTATCCCAGTTAACTGTAACTTTTCTTGCTTTAGCTTTATAAGCTTCTTCTACTACATACTTAACGAAATATTCATCATTAACGCCTGCGAATATTTCAACATTTTGTCCTTTTTGTACGTTAGCGCCAACTCTAACGATGAGTCTTGCGTAACTTCTTAAATCACTTTTATTCATAAGGTCTCCTTTAAATAATTATATCTTTTTATATTTTATATAAAATATCCAATTAAGTAAAGAAACTATCGTTCTAATTATTGTTTTTTTATTTGTCTAGTTAGTCCAAAAGAAAAGGCACAACTTAATGTGCCATATTTTTTATTATTCTTTAACTTCTTCTTTTGCTTCAGTAACTTCTTCAAGTGGTTCAGAAGTTTCTTCTAATGCTTCAATTTCAACTTCAATAGGATTTGATTTATTAATTACTTCTTCATAGAATGTAGTCTTATAAATCTTAAAGATTGGGAAGACAATAACTAATAATAATGATAAAAGAATTAAATCAAGTGCAGCACTTGGGAATACATAAGTTACATTGTATGCGAATGCAGCTGCCCAAGTATATTTATATAAAACTACAGAATCGAATGATGCAGCAAAGAATCTAATAGTTGACCAGATTACTGTTGCACATAAGAGTAAGAGAATTGAGAATAATTTACCATTTAAGCTCTTACTAAAATTATTGATTAAGAATGGTGATACAAAACCAAAGAATGCAATAGAACCAAATGCTACTAAATATTCCATAGGATATGTAGCAATTCCATATCCATCCCAAAGGCAAGTAATTAAACCATATACAATACCAGATGCAATAAATGCTTTAAATGGTCCATGTCTTAATGCTACTACCATTAGTGGGATAGCACTGATGTTTAAAGAACCACCTGTTGAACCAATTGGGATTTTAACAAATCTATCAATTACAATGGCAAGTGCTACCATAATTGCGATTTCAGTTATGTCCTTAATACTAAAATAAAATAAACCTTTTTTTGTCATATACTTTTCTCTCCTTTATAAACGACAAAAGCCGCGTCAAAGCGGCTTTGTACAACTAACATTCCTCTTGCATTATCAAAAGGCTTATGGGTCGAATATTAATTCCTCTCAGCCGCTTGTTGGCTCCCCTTATTTATTTACTAAAATTATTATACTACTTTTTAATTAATTTAGTGAATAATTTTGCAACTTCTTCTTTAGTAAATCCGAAATATGGAATTACTACATTTGCATTAGCTGATGCACCAAATCTATTAATAGCATAAACCTCATCTGCATAAGCCTTAAGGCCGAATGGTGAAGCCATTTCTACAAACATAGATGGAAGGTTTCTATTAATGATTTTAGCTTTATCAGGATTTTGATCAAATCTTCTTGTAGATGTGATTTCAACTACATTTACATGTTTATTAATTAATTTAGCAGCATCGAGTGCAAGACTAACTTCTGAACCTGTAGCAACGAGTGTACCAACAGCATCAGCAAACTTTTGTCTTACAATAGCACCACTTAAGAGTTCAGTTTCTGATACAGCACTTAAAAGTGGTAAGTTTTGTCTTGTTAATACAATAACAACTGGATTAGTCTTATTCTTGCATGCGAACTTTAATACTTCTACAGCTTCTCTTGCATCTGCTGGTCTAAATACATCTACATTTGGAATAGCACGTAATCCTGCAAGTTGTTCAATTGGTTCATGAGTTGGACCATCTTCACCTACTGCGATTGAGTCATGAGTGAATACGAATACTGTAGGAATATTCATTAAAGCCGCCATTCTAATAGCCGGTTTCATATAATCACTGAATACGAAGAATGCACCAGTCATTACTCTTAAGTTATGTAAAGTCATACCATTAGCGATAGCGCCCATAGAATGTTCTCTTACACCAAAGTTAATATTTCTTCCAAGTCTGTTGTCTACATCAAATGCACCATCAGCGCCCTTAACCATAGTTGAAGCTGTAAGGTCAGCTGAACCTGCCATTAAGCATGGGAGTTCTTTAGATGCTATATTTAAGAATTTACCAACTGTCTTTCTTGTTGCTTCAGTTTCATATGCGAAATCTTTGAATGCAGCTGGATCAAGTTCATAATCATTGTTAAGAACTCTTTCAAATTCTTTGTATTCTTTAGGGAATTTCTTAGCGTATTCTTTAAGTGTTTCTTCCCATTTTAAATATTCTTGATAGTTAGCTTCATTGTTTACTCTATAGTCATTATATACGGCTTTAGATACTTTAAATGGAAGCTTATGATATTTTAATGTTTCTCTTAACTTGTAAGTTAATTCAGCACCAAGTGGAGCACCATGAGCTTTACAAGTTCCTGCAACTTCTGAACCAAAACCAATTACTGTATGACATTCAATAACTGTAGGGAGTTCTGATTCTTTAGCTTTAGCGATAGCTTTAGATACAGCCTTTTCATTTTCAACATTCTTAATTTCCATATAATTGAAACCTAAAGATGTGAAGAATGCTTTAGCGTTAGGGAAGCCACCAGCGTTAGCTACTGGACCATCAAGTTGAACTTTATTAGAGTCAAAGAGAATAATTAACTTATTTAACTTTTGTCTTCCGATAAATTGTAAAGCTTCAAGAGTTACACCTTCTTGAAGGTCACCATCACCACATTCAACGAATGTATGGTGGTCAACTAACTTTAGATTGTCTTTGTTGAATTTATTTCTTAAGAATTCTTCTGCAAGAGCCATACCAGCGGCCATAGCGATACCTTGGCCAAGAGGTCCTGATGTTGAATCAACACCTTGAGTGTGTCCAAATTCAGGGTGACCTGGAGTTTTAGAATTTAACTTTCTAAAGTTCTTAAGATCTTTCATTGATACATCAAATCCTTTTAAGTGAAGGAGTGAGTATAACATTGAAGATGCGTGGCCTGATGCGAGAACGAATCTGTCTCTATTAAACCAATCAGCTTTATTAGGAGTAACTTTTAAATGTTCTTTGAATAAAACATAAGCTACTGGGGCAAAACCAAGTACTACACCAGGATGTCCTGAATTAGCTTCATTAATTTCATCCATTGTAAGTACTCTTAATGCATTGATACTATTTTTCATAAAGTCTCCTTAAAAATATATATTTGTTTATTCTAGTTCTATTTTAATTAATTGGTTAAGTTCTACCGCATATTCAAGTGGTAGCTCACGAGCGAATGGTTCAATAAATCCCATTACTATTAGCTCTAACGCTTCTTTCTCTTTTAATCCTCTACTCATAAGATAGAATAATTGAGAATCTGAAACCTTCGATACAGTGGCTTCATGTTGGATTGAAGATGAGTTATTAGATACGATATTAGTTGGGAATGTATCTGATGCACTATTGTCGTCCATTATTAGTGTATCACAAGTTACGCTTGCGCGCGAGCCTGTAGCTTCTTTTCCAATCTTAGTTATTCCTCTATAATTTACTCTACCACCTTTTCTTGCGATAGATTTAGAGATGATAGTTGATGATGTATTCTTACCAATATGAATCATCTTTGCACCATTGTCTTGGTATTGTGTACCAGAACCTAAGGCAACGCTTAATACAAGACCTTTAGCATAATCACCTTTTAAGATACAGCAAGGATATTTCATATTAGTTCCTGAGCCAATATTACCATCAATCCATTCCATATATCCACCCTCTTCAACAAGAGCTCTTTGAGTAACTAAATTGATAATGTTATTAGACCAGTTTTGAATTGTTGAATATCTACATCTAGCGTTTTTCTTAACAATAATTTCAATTACACCAGAGTGAAGTGAATCAGTTGAATACTTAGGTGCAGTACATCCTTCAACATAGTTAACATATCCACCTTCATCAACGATGATAAGTGTTCTTTCGAATTGTCCCATATTGGCACTATTAATTCTAAAGTATGATTGAAGAGGCTTTTCAAGTCTTACTCCTTTAGGAATATAAATAAATGATCCACCACTCCATACGGCACTATTAAGCGCAGCATATTTGTTATCAGTTGGAGGTACTACTGATGCGAAATATTCTTTAAAGATTTCAGGATACTTTTTAAGTCCTGTATCAGTATCTAAGAATATTACACCTTTATCTTCAAGTTCTTTTTTATTATTGTGATATACAACTTCTGATTCAAATTGAGTTGATACACCAGATAACCATTTCTGTTCAGCCTCAAGGATACCAAGTTTATTAAATGTATCCTTGATGTTTTCAGGGACTTCTTCCCAATTGTGTTTAACATCTTTAGTTGATTTAATATACATAACCATATCATTAGGGTCAACTTCTTTAAGTCTTTCAACTGGACCAAATGATGGTTCTTTTGCGTTTAGATAAATATTTAAAGACTTAACTCTAAACTCAGTCATCCATTCAGGTTCACCTTTGGCTTTAGAGATTTCTCTTACGATTTCTTCATTTAAACCTGTCTTAACTGTTTTATAGATATCAGCTTCAGTCTTGAAACCATATTTATATTCATCAGATATATTTTCTATTTTCTTCTTAGTCTCTTTGGAATCGTCATGCATACTACTTTTCCTCCTTAGAGTTTAAGGTATTAAGAAGAGCTTGAGTTGCAATAGATGCACATCTAACACGAGCTGGATAATCTTTAACTCCTTCAAATACTTGGAGTTCATCTAAATCAACATTAGTATCATATTCTTGATTAGATACCATCTTTAAATAGTTAGATAAGTTATTCTTAAGTTCTTCAACTGTTTTACCAATCGAGTATTCAGATACAATAGATGCACCAGCACAGCAGATTGAACAGCCTTGTCCATCGTGTCTAACATCTACTACTTTTCCATCAACAACCTTGGTTTCTACGTCAATCACATCACCACAAGATGGATTCTTAAGATGACATGATACATAAGATTCATCATGAGATAAACCCTTATTACGAGGGTTTTTATAATGATCCATTATTACTTCTCTATATAAATTAGATAAATTATTCACAGAGGCCTACCTCCTTAAAAAACTTAATTACTTCTTTTACTGCGAGCACAAACTTTAATACATCTTCTTTTGTATTATAGAAGTAGAAAGACGCTCTTAAAGTTGATGGTACACATAATACATCTGTGTGAAGAATCTCAGCGCAGTGATGTCCGGCTCTTACTGCGATATTGTGTTCAGAAAGTGCCATAACTGCATCATGAGAATGTACACCTTTAATATTAAATGCGATAACTGTAGACTCTTCAATGTCATTATAAATTTCAACTTCACTTATTTCTTTAAGAAGTGATAATGCATAATTTCTTAAAGATAATGAAGTATTATGAATATAGTCATATCCAATTTTATTTAAGTATTCAATACAACCTTTTGCGCCAAATATTTCAGCGATTGGAAGAGTTCCTGATTCAAACTTATAAGGAACTTCTTTATAAGTTACTGAAGTCTTAGTAACCTCATCATTCATCTCTCCACCAAGTTCAACCGGATCAAACTTATTTAATAAATCGTATTTACCATATAGAATTCCAAGTCCAGTTGGGCCACACATCTTATGAAAACTGAATGAATAGAAATCACAGCCTAAAGCTTTAACATCAATTCTTTCATGTGGAATAGCTTGTGCACCATCAATTGATACATAAGCGCCCACTTCATGAGCAAGTTTAACAATTTCTTCAACTGGTGATTTAAATCCTAAGACATTTGACACATGAGTTATTTGAACTAGTTTAGTATTTTTATTTAATACTTTCTTAAAGTTTTCTACAGTGATTTGATTATGTTCATTGAGTTCAATGAATCTAATTTTAAAACCAATATCTTTAGAAGCTTTAAGAAGTGGTAGGAATGATGAATGATGTTCAAGAGGTGTGGTGATAACTTCATCACCTTCTTTTAAGATACTCTTAAACATAAGTGCTACATAGTTAAGTGAATCAGTACAGCCTCTAGTAAAGATTATTTCGCTTGATTTAGCGTTAATAAAGTCTGCGACTTCTTTTCTTGTTTCTTCAACTATAGATGTAGCTTCCATAGCTTGCTTATATACACCACGTTCAATATTTGTAGAATATTCAGTGTAATATTTATTAATCATATCAATAGTAGCCTGTGGCTTAATTGATGAAGCCGCACTATCTAGATATACTAATTCAGGATTATTAATGAGTGCAGGGAAATCAGATCTACAATCCATTACGCTACCTCGATTGTCTTTTCTAAATAAGACATAATTGTATTATTATATTCTTCATCTTTTGAATGTTTAAGTACAGGAACAATAAATGATGATGTGATCATCTTGATTGCATCACTTCTACTTAAACCTCTACTCATAAGATAATAGATTTCATTATCATCAAGTGTACCAATAGCGCATCCATGAGCTGCGTGTACATCTTCACATCCAATAATTAAAATTGGTTCAGCAATAATTCTAGATTTTTCACCAAGGATTACACCTTTAATAGTTTCACTTGAAACTGAGTTAAACATCTTCTCAGGAATCGCAGATGATATATTTCTTACTATCGATGATTCATCACGTGTTAGATATACACATTTAGTATTTGAAACAGTATCAGAACTCTTATGATTTACTAAATGAATACCTTTAACGTTAGTATTACCTTTAGTTGAAATATATTCATAAGATTTAACTTCTGCGTATCTTCCAACTAGATTAGTTGTTTGATTGAGTTCTATGTCTCCTTCTGAAACATTGGCTTCACAAACATCAAGATATGCAGATTCAAATACATTAATGTTTACGTTATATTTCTTAATATTTCCTAAAGAAACAATAGTTAAATTAAGACGTGCATATTCTTTTACGTCTATTGTGATATTAATATCTTCATTTGAATTAACTAAAAGAGATACACTAGCATTTGTATCTTCTTTAATTATTAAATGAGCGTCTTTATTAATGAGTAAAGAACTATCACTAGATAGTGTTAGTTCAGTTTTATCTAAATTAAGCATTATGAGCCTCTTTAAATGCACAAGTTTCAAGAAGTTCTACTTCATCTTCTATTCCTGCGTCCTTCTTAATTTGGTCATAACCATATTTATCAATGTAGTCAATTAAAGATGCATCTCCTTCTTTTACGATTCTTCCATCAGCAATAACTACAACTTTATCAGCGTTAATATATTCATAAAGTCTATGATAGTGAGAGATAATTAAAAGTGACATATTATTCTTTTTCTTAAGTTCATTAACATTATCACTAACAACTCTAACAGCATCTACATCAAGACCTGAGTCAATTTCATCTAAGATTGATAGAGATGGTTCAAGCATCTTCATTTGGAGGATTTCATTCTTTTTCTTTTCTCCACCAGAGAAGTCTTCATTTACATATCTATCAGCAAGATCTTTTTCCATATGAAGATCATTAATAGCTTTTTCAAGTTTAACAGCGAACTTATATACTGATTGAACCTTACCATCATTTGTAGGTCTTTTATCTAGAGCTTGTTTAATAAAATCTCTATTTGTTACACCACTAATTTCATAAGGTTGTTGCATAGCAAGGAAGATTCCAAGTAAACTTCTTTCATCAGTAGTCTTTTCAAGTAAGTTTACACCATTATAAATAATCTCACCTTTTTCTACCTTATATTGTGGGTGTCCCATTATTGCATAAGATAAAGTAGACTTACCAGACCCATTAGGACCCATAACAGCTAAAGTCTCTCCATCATTAACTTTTAAATTAATTCCTTTAAGTATCATAGTGCCAGAAGCACTTACCCATAAATCTTTTATTTCAAGCATTTTTACTACACCTCGCTTAAATAAATATATTATATTTAAAATCTTTAATCAAATGATATGATAAGTTAACTCAAAAAATAAGCGGTATGGAAAACCATACCGCAATTATTTATCAAAATTAGTCGTCTTGGTCTAGTGCTTCTAGTCCAACTTTAATCTTTGTCTTATTGAGTTTAACACTCTTTACAAAGAAGAATATTCCAGCTGATACAGCTGTGCAAGCTAAAGCGTAAAGTGGGAGAAGTCCAAATCCAAATCCTTCAGTTAAGAGGAGTAAACCAATTAATGTTGGAGTAATAGTTTGAGCAAGCATTGAAGATGCATAGTAGAGTCCTGTGAATCTACCAATCTTCTTAGCGTTACAGAGTTCAACTACCATTGGGAATGAGTTAACATGTACTAAGCTCATACCAAATCCTTTAACTGCGAAGATAGCATAAATGTAGAATGGGAATTTTCCATTTGGTGCAATAGTTAGTCCTAATACTAACCAAGTTGCATAAGCCGCAAGAGTTAAAAGTAAACCGGCAGTAAGAGTCCATTTACGTCCAATCTTAGATGCAATAATTCCACCAAATACGAAACCTACAACACTCATTAAACCACTAATAATTGTGTTAAGTGAGAGTGATGATGTTGAAGCTAAAAGATGATATCTTGTATAGTTAGTCATGAATGTTCCGATACCATTATCAGCCATGAACCAGAAGAATTCTGCGACTAAGATTAAGATTAACATAGTCTTATTAGCTTTGCTCATTGGAGCATCATCTTCTACTGAATCTTCGATTTCTGCTTCTTTTTCACCAGCTAATAAATCATCTTTAATTTCTTCTTTAATCTTGTTTTCTTTGATTAAGAAGAATAGTACTAATACTGACGCAACCATTAATACTGATGCTAAGAGGAATGGAATTTCAATAACCCAGAGGTTATGATCTTGCCATGAACCCGGATCTTTTTCACCTAAGTATTTTGATAATACTAAGAACATACCAAGAAGAGTTGGCACTGCACCACCAATATAACCCATGATATTGATGATACCATTAGCCTTACTTCTTAAAGGCTTTGGTGTTAGGTCTGGCATTAATGCTACTGCAGGGTTTCTATACATCATAGCGAAGAATACTGTAATAGCCATTAAAATAATTAATGCTGCTAAGTTATGGTAATGGAATGCAACAGGCATAAATGGGAATACAACTGCACATACAAATGTACCAACTAGAATGTAAGGCATTCTCTTACCAATCTTAGTTTCTGTCTTATCAGATAATGAACCAAAGATAGGCATCATAATAAGTGCAGCAAGGTTATCTAGTGCCATCATCATACCAACTAGATATTGAACATCTTCTGGATTTGTCTTATTAAATGTTTCCATAAAGAGTTCTGAAAGGAATGATGAAGCATAGTTATCGTAAACTTGCCACATTAGTAAAATTCCGAAGAACGCAAAACCGATTATAAAAGTTCTCTTATAATTAAGTTTAAGAGTTCTTCCGACTTCTTGTGTTTCACTTGAATTCATAATTTATCATCCTTTTAAAATATTTTTGTTATCTCTATTATATATTAAATTATATAAGTTGTAAAACTTATTAAATAAAAAAGACAGGCGGACCTGTCTTTTATTTTACTCATTCTAATATTGTATAAGTTTGTTTTTCTGATATATAGAAAGACCCATCTTCAGGATCAGGTGTAACTAAACTTCCATCTTGTACACCATTCTTTGTAAGTTTCATTTTAGTATCTTCACCCATTACTAGAGGATTTAGAGATAAAACATGGAATACTTGATATGTTCCTGGTTCTTGTGGGAAGGCAATTGTATAATTATCACCCTCAAGAGGGAAATATGCATCATCTTTGATTATTGATGTAGGAGTATTGTATACATATTCAGGATATCTCTCATGATCATATGTATGATATGTGAATGTATTAGTTGGGCTATAACCAATATAGTTATCTGCTGTAGTATCTTCAAGTTCTACTTGAAGTACTGATGGATATACTCTAAAGTATAGATTAATTCTCTTACTAGTTTCTTCTTCGCCTTCAGCATCGTTGACGATCTTATAGTTATTCTCATTAATGCCATCCTTAAACTTATAAGAGACAGAAACTTTATATACTGCATAATATGGATAACTAACTGCTACATCTGGATAGAAATGCCATTGATCATCAGGTTCAGTTCCTTCAATCTCTCCATTACCATTTATATCACGGATAACATACTTAAACTGCATAGTTACATTCTCAAACTCAATGTAATCTAAGATGTCAGTATGCTCTACTGTGAGTTTATATCCAAGCTTTTTAGGATAGAAAGTAATAGTGTTTAGGTTTGGAATATTATCATATACATCTGCCCAACCCCAATCAGTTTCTTCTGGATTAGTTGGGGTTGTTCTATGTACGTTAGTCTTTGTAACATTACTCCAACAGTAACTTGCATTATATCCTAAATATAATACAGTTCTTGGAACTGAGAAATCATATATAACATCAGTAACTTTTACATTTTCTAAATAGAATTCATAGAAATCATTTTCTTCAATTGGAGCAACTACTCTATAGTTTCCAGCATCAGTAATGTTTGATGCTTCACTTCCAGTTGTATTATCTGAGTTTACTAAATAGTATTTATATGTAACATTAACTTCAACACTTGAAACATCACACCAAAGCGCAAACTGTTTTGTATCTAGATTAAAGGCGAAATCAATATTAGCAATTCCCTTTGAGATATCAGTGATCAATGCTAATTCAAGTGGGTTATAGTTATTTGAGTCAGGGCAATAAATGACTCTAACAGTGTTTTCGCCTACTCTAAGTCCAATTGATGAATCATAGAGGCTAAATGCATTTAAAGGAATATTATTAGCTTCTAGTGTATCAAACGATGTTGGACTGAACCAAGAGTTATCCTTAATGGTTGTAGATATTGAATATGACGCACAAGTTAAATCTTGTCTATACTTTAAACTTCTAAGTGATAAAGTACTTTTAATATAGTCAGGAATAGATGCATCAGCTTTATCAACATAATAAGATAAACTATATTCTTTAACTTCTATTTTTTGTCCATTGGCCCAAGTGAAGTTCTTCAAATAAGTCTTATGATTCTCATCTTCATATGAGCTTAAATCTTTAAATTCAATAGTTAATACTTGTACATCAATTGATGAGTTTATAGCTCCAGCTGAGATATTAAGTAATTTCTTAACTGAGTCACTAATATTATTACCTGGGATAATATTTGAACCTGTGTATGAATATCTATATGAGTTACTCATTAAATCATAATGAGCTTCATCTTCAATCTTAAATTCGTCAATATCTAGCGCTTTTCTTGTGATAGTGAATGTATATTCTTCAGTTGAGAAAACCTCTTCACCATTTACTAAGAATGCGTATTTATTTGAATCAATAATAGTAAGTCTTGTGACATAAGTTCCAACTTCTGATTCAGTTCTAGGTCTTGTGATTAGGTTGTCTCTTCCCATATAATCAAAAGTTAAACCTTGTTTAATACCTTCTAAAGTATTCTCGTTATAACTATATTCAAATGTAGAAGTTGAAGTTAATACTGGAAGTTCAATAATCTTTCTTTTGATTGTGAAGAATAAGAGGATTGAATCAAATTCTTCTCCTTCTTCAGAGAATGTATAACCATCTTTTGCGTTAATAATAATTGAATATGATTCAGGTGCATTGAATGATAAAGATTCATATGAATGAATTACACTAACTTTATTTGATTGAATAAGTGAACAGAGTGTAGTATCGTCACCTAATACAAATAAGTTAGTCACATCAATCGCTTCTTCATCCCATCTTAATTCTTTAGTATATCGATAAGCGTGTTCATGAACACTAATTTCAGGATACTTCTTTGTATTCTTAAATAGTCCAAGATTAATTAAATTGCTCTTAGTGCTTTCAACATTAATTGGGAATATTCTTTTATAAGTATCATCATATTTTAGTTTTACCGATGTGGGTACTTCATTTTCTTCTATTACTTCAATGGTATAACTTGAAGTTGATTCAAATGTAGAATCTGAGTAGTTAATGATAACGTTAAAATCAGCTTTAGTAAAAGCTATCTCATCGGTATCTAAAAAGTTAAATGCACTATTTTTATATTTCTTACCGTTATTAGTATCTGTGTTTACATTGAATGAAACTGATTCAACAGTTTTATTTTGTGGCTTATTTCTTCTTGAAATAAGTACCGCAAGAAGGATAATAGCCACAAGTAACATTACCGCACTAAAAGAAATTACAGGAATGATTATCTTAAGATTCTTTTTCTTATTCTCATCCATAGGTATCTCCTATCTCACTACTTCTTTATGGATATGGTATGTTCCTGGATCACCTTCATCTGAATAGCCAATTAAGAATCTATTCATTAATAATTTCTTAGGAATTAAGTTCTCTTTATCTTTAATTAAGTCATAAGCTTTCTTAATTAATTCTTTATTCTCAGACATAAAGAGTGTTGAATGGAATTTATAGTCTGTATCATATTCGTGTAGTGGAATATTATACTTTTTAAGTAAAAGTTCATTAAAGTCATCGTGAATCTTATGAATCTTTTCATTATCAAGCATTCTAATCCACACGATAGTTTCATTATATTCAATTCCTTTAACATCAATTTCAAATGGTTTAATAGAATTATAATAATTAATAATATCTTTGGTTATTTTTTTAAACATCTTTTCATCGATATCAAAAGATATTTTGAGTGATACATGCATAGGAAGTGTAAAATTAGGATCAGTGAATTCTAACTCCTTATCAATTCTCATTCCCTCTTTTTTAATATCTTGTAGTTGACTGTCTACATTAATTCCAATCCAAAGATACATATTATATTCTCCATTTTGTTATATTTCTTATTTTATTATACACTAAAAAAGAGCACAATTATATAAATAATTGAGCTCTCTTTTTATTTAAACTAATACTGTATCTTTTAATCTACAAAACTTTTGTTTACCTTCATAGTAAGTTGAAAATTTCCCTATAATGGTTATTTCTTGATTTACTCTTGGATAATCGGTTGGGTATACTGCTCTTCCGTATAGAAGGAATTCTAGACCTTGAGCGCAACACGCTGTCGCATCTTTAATTATAACTGAAGGATAATATACATTAGTAGACTGATTTTTATAAACATTAAAGACACCTTTAACCTTTATAATATTATCTATGTATTTATCTGGATTAGTAACCATATCATATACTTGAGAATACACGACAGTACTACTCATAATAGATAAATCAATATCAATATTCTTATACATTGTGTTGCTGCTTCTTTTTTCTTTAGTAGTGGTTGGACTTGTTTTAGCACAACCCATTAAAAGACAAGTAATTAATATTGCAAACACTAATAATAATCTTTTCATATTGTTTCTCCTATGCTCTTTTTCCTTTAAGACATAAACCTACAATGAAGCTTATGATAAACACAATTATATCCGCAACCACAATAGTTGGACCAACTGGTGTACCTGCGAGTATTGAAATTAACATTCCAAGAACTGCGCAGAATACTGAGATAATCGCACTACTTATTGTCACTACTTTAAAGTTTTTAAATATCCTCATTGAAGATAAGGCTGGGAAAATAATTAGTGCAGAAATTAGAAGTGAGCCTACTAGATTCATCGCAAGAACTATTACCACCGCAATAATTACTGCGATTAATAAATTATAGAGATTTGTTTTAGTTCCAGTAGCTTTAGCGAAGTTTTCATCGAAGGTAATAGAGAATATTTTATTATAAAAGAAAACATAAATTACTATTACCGCAAGAGAAATTCCAACGCATAACCAAACTTCTAATTTAGTTAAAGTTAGAATTGAGATAGAACCAAATAAAGAAGTACATACATCAGAAGATACATTTGATGATACAGGGAATAAATTCATTAGAAGATATCCTATTGCGAGAGCCCCCACAGATATCATCGCAATAGCTGCATCACCTTTAATTTTGGTATTTTGTCCTGTGTTTAACAAAATAATCGCAGCTAATACCGTAACTGGAAGTACGATTAACATATCATTAGTTAAGCCTGCGATAGCCGCAATAGACATGGCACCAAATGCTACATGAGAGAGTCCATCACCAATATGAGAGAATCTCTTAAGTACTAGTGTTACACCTAAAAGAGATGAACATAATGCGATTAGTACACCTACAATAAGCGCATATCTTACAAATGGGAAATTAAAATACATTTGTAACTTTTCAAATAATTCAGCCATTATGTTTACCTCCTACATTAATAAATTTTTGTCCAAGTTCACTCTTTATATATTCTTCTTTTGTTCCAAAATAAGAATCTTTTCCTATATGAAGTATCTTATTAGAATATTCTATGGCAGATGTTAAATCATGAGAAATCATAATTATTGTTGTTCCATCTTTATTAAGTGAACTGATTAGCTCATACATTTCTTCTGTAACCTTAGGGTCAAGTCCTGCTACTGGTTCATCTAGAATGATTATTTTATCTGTGGCACATAAAGCTCTTGCGAGTAGTACTCTTTGTTGTTGCCCACCAGAAAGTTCCCTATAAGAACGCTTCTCCATTCCAGACAATCCCATACGATTAATATTAGATAGAGCTATCTCTTTTTCTTTTTTAGTATAAAATGGTCTAAGTCCCATTCTAGATATGAAACCAGATATAACTACCTCATAAATAGACGCAGGAAAATCTTTTTGAACTATGGTCTGTTGTGGAAGATATCCCACATCAGTTCTTTTTATTGATTCACCAAACTCAATAGAACCAGATATTGGTTTTAATAGTCCAAGTAAAGTTTTTATTAAAGTTGATTTTCCTGCACCATTTTCTCCAACTATGGCAAGATAATCACCTTTATTTATTTCAAAATTTAAATTATTAACTATTATATTGTTTTCATATCCAATTGATAAGTTATTGCAAATTATCTGTGCCATAGTTTTTCTCCTTAAATTAACTTAATGCTTCTTTTAATACTTCTAAGTTATCTGTCATAATCTTGAGGTAAGTATTACCCTTCTTATGCTCAGCTAAAGTTGATGATTGAAGTGAATCAAGTGTTAGAATCTTTTGATTCTTTGAAGTTGTATTATTTTTAATAGTATTTGCAATAGAACCATCAGAACTTTCAATCTTGATGATTACTTTAAGTCCGAGTTCATTTACTTTATTGCTTAAGAATACGATAGTTTCAAAACTAGCTTCTGTTTCAGATGAACAACCAATAAATGCTGCATAATACTTTAAATCATAATCATCAACTAAATATCTGAATGGGAATCTATCACCAAATAGTAATGTCTTAATTGTAGCTTTGCTTACTGCATCAGCATATTTAGCATCTAATGCTTTAAGTTCATCATTATATTTCTTAGCATTATCTTCATATGTTTTAGCATTAGCTTTATCAATTGATACCATTGCGTCTTTGATCTTAGATACAAAGATTTGAGCGTTCTTTAAAGAAAGCCATACGTGTTCATCGTATTCAGCTTCACCTTCTTCATGTTCATGGTCGTGATCATGGTCTTCACCTTCTTCATGGTCGTGGTCATGATCTTCGCCTTCCATACCTTCAATTAATTCTTCCTCTTTTGCCTTATCACCTAATGTTTCAAGAAGATTAATAGTAACCATATCTTTATTAACTGCACTCTTTAGTGCATCTTCTACCCATTCATCAGATTCACCACCAACATAAATGAATAAATCTGAAGATGATACCTTAGCTATATCAGCTACAGTT
>JAILNJ010000095.1 GCA_024691665.1 Gammaproteobacteria bacterium
CACCATTGATTTTGGCGATAAAGGACTAGTTACTATCTTTGGTGAATCAGGTTGTGGTAAGACTACCCTACTTAATGTGATTGGTCTTATGGATAAGTTTGATTCAGGAATTATCACAATTGGTGATGATACATTTAAAAAGTATCAACCAGCTAAATTTGATGAAATAAGAAATAAAAGAATTGGATATATCTTCCAAAACTATAACTTAGTCGCAACTAAGAGTGTATATGATAACGTAGCTTTGCCTTTAACTATCATTGGTATTAAAGATAAAGATGAAATTGAAAAGAAAGTAATGTACGCTTTGAAAGTAGTTGGACTTGATAAGTTTAAAAAGAGAAATGTCACAATGTTATCTGGTGGTCAACAACAACGTGTCGCAATTGCTCGTGCCATTGCGAAGAATCCAGATTTAATTATTGCGGATGAACCTACTGGAAACTTAGACTCTGCGAATACTTTTGAAATCATGAATATTATTAAAGAGATTTCTAAAGAAAGATTAGTAATTTTAGTATCTCATGAAAGAAGTATTGCGGAACATTATTCTGATAGAGTTATTGAATTAAAAGATGGAATAGTAGTTAAAGATTATAATAATGTTTCATCTTCATATAGCTTCTCAGATCAAAGAAATATTTATTTAAAGGATTATGAATTAAACACTCAATCTAGCGATAATTCATCTTTAAATATTTATGATGATAAAAAGAACGATACTAAGGTTGACTTAGATATCGTTATTAGAAATGGTGAAATTTATATTAAACCAAAATCGGGTTCAAAGGTTCATTTAGTAGATGAACTTAGTGAAACTAAATTCATTGATTCAAGTGAAAAAGAATTCGCTGAAAGCGTTAAGAAGAATCAAAACTTTAGTTTAGATGAACTTGGTGAATTATCTTCAAATTCTAAAGTAAAGAAGACTGGTTATATTAATTTCTTTAAAGCTATTAAGAATGCGTTCAGTGGAAAGAATAGATTCTTAAAGAGACTTAAGTTTACTTTTGTAGCATTTATTCTTACAACTGTAATATTCACATTTAACTTAGCTAGTATTGTGTCTAAGGTTAAAGTTGATAAGAAACAATTCTTAAACACAAGTGTGAATACTGTCT
Organism: Gammaproteobacteria bacterium; assembly: GCA_024691665.1. Classification (GTDB taxonomy): domain Bacteria; phylum Bacillota_I; class Bacilli_A; order Izemoplasmatales; family UBA1188; genus UBA1188. The sequence goes on from JAILNJ010000095.1 coordinate 1,122, forward strand.
ATGTATCTTTATCAAATCAAGAATCTAAGAGTCAAGAATACATTGATGAACTAGTAGCGAGAGCTAAGAGTATTGAAGGATTTAAAGAAATTAGATCAGTTGAAACTACTAATGCGTATTTAGGAATTAGAATTAATTCGTTCTATCAAGCCAATAGACCAATTAATGTTAGTGGATATTTAGTAGATAATGATAAATATTCAACTAAGATTATTAATGGTAGAGATATTTCAGGTGATAATGAAATGGTTATCTCTAAGTGGGTTGCGGAAGCAATACTTAAAGATTCATTCGCAAAACCTTATGGAATAGTATCGTTTGATGATATCTTAGGTCTTGATACAGCGGCCTTAACTGGAGAACCTGGTTCAGCACCTGTAATAATTGTTGGTATATGTGATGAAGAATCGCCAGTAACTAAAGTATCACACAATATTTATAGTGCTTTATATGATGGAACTGTCACAATTCCTGATTATGGTTATAGTAGAGGAGAAGTAACTGGTGTATTCATTGAAACTACTAATAAAGAATTAATGGTTCAAGAATTAAAAAAGAATTACCAAAGAGTATATGACACAGTTAAAGATGGTAAGAAGACATATTTTAAAGAAACCATTGAAAAGAGTATGAATACTCTTATCGCTCTTGGAGTAATGACTTTAGCTTTAGCTTTATATATCTTACTCTTCTCTAGATCTTCAATGTTTAAGAAGATTAAAGATATTGGAATATTAAGAACTGTAGGAGCTAAGAGAAGTGATGTGATTAATATTTTCGCAGGTGAGATGTTTAGTCTTACAACTGTGACATCTTTAATCGCATATATCGCATCTACCGCTGTAATACTATTCTTAAAGTTTAGACTTAATTTAGGTGTGATTGGCGTATCAATCTTTGAGATTACACCACTCTCATTCATTATCGGATTATTCTTAATATATGGACTTAACATATTCGCAGGAGTTTTACCAGTTATGACATTAATGGGTAAAACACCTATCGATATTATAAAGAAATACGATATTTAAAACGGAGGTATATTATGAATTACGTAGATATCGCAATCATTGTACTTTTAGTGCTTGCATTCTTCTTTGGTTTTATAGGAAAACTTTCTCATAAAATCACTCACTTAGTAATGCTTGCACTATCACTTGCTTTAGCATTTATTTTAGGTACTGTTCTAGCAGATTCTGGACTAGCTGATAAAATTATCTCATGGTTTAAACTTGAGAGTTATATAGAAATGATGAAGGAGGCATCTCCACAATTCCTCGTATTATTCGGTGGAATTAAGAGATTTGTATTGTTCTTTGCATTCTCTATTGTATTATTCTTAATCTTTGGTTTCTTTGGATTAATAATCAATCATGCATTATTCAAATCAAAGAAGAAACAAGTTCAAGAAGGTGAAAAGAAAAAGTTCAAAAATACTGCACTATTTGGCGGACAAGTTATTTCAGTTGTTTGGATGGCAGTTTTATTATTATTCTTCTTAACACCTGTAGCTGCATTTAGAGGACCTGCTAAAACTGCAGTAACTATGAACTATTCTGAAGATCATACTCCTACAACTGTAGATAAAGTATTTGATCAAGTTGATGGTTCTAAGATGCTTGCATTTACTGATAAGCTTCTTGAAAAGAAAGTAATTCCATTTATGAGTTATTCTAAGACAGACTCTGAAGGTAAAGTTCATACATATTATTTAAATGAAGATGCAAATGGTATTGATAGATTATTAAGTATTCTTAAGAACTTTAAATCTAAGAACGTTAATTTATCAGGTTTATCTCTTGAAGATAAAGAAGGCATCTCTAAAGCATTAGACGCTCTTGGTGAAACTTTAACTGAAGTTGATGCTATGAGAGAAGAATATGGAGATGACACAACTATTACTATTATTATTGGCGACCTTGTTAAGTATGTATTCAGTGATGTAGCTGAAGATGCTAAACCACAGCTTCTTAAGTCGCTCATGAATGGTGGTAGTGAGTATTTAGAAGGATTTGATTATTATAAAGATCCTTATAAAGATAAAATCCCATCAGTACTTGTTCAAGTATTAGTTGATAAAACTAAATCATCTGATTCTAGTATGGCTGATTTACTTAAGTATGTAGATGTACACAACTATACATTTGAAGAATTAAAAGCTAATATTCTATCAATTCCAGACTTACTTAACCTCTTTACATCAAAGACAGTTAAGACTGAACAAGAAGTTAAGAATGCATTAACCGCTTCTCCACTTTGTAAACAAGTTCTAAAGGGAATTATGGAAAAATACTATGGCGCAGGTTCTACATTAGTTGATGGTGTAGATTATGATAAAGAAGCTTTAGCTATTAGTACAGTACTTAATTACGCTAATAGTGAAGATAACTCTTTACTCGATGCAGTAGCACTCTCTGAAGCACTTGGTGAATCAGATATTCTCCCTGCACTCATTGATTACTACAATGGCGCAAACCCTGATAGTAAGATTGAAATTAAAGTTGACCCAGTTAAATACGCTGCAGTAAATGCTGCACTCGCTGCTGAACTAGCTGCTGGTCACTTAACAACAAAACAATACGAAACATATAGAGATATTTTCAAATCAGAATAATTATGTTTAAAACACTTTCTAATGGACAAAGGATATCATTTACTGAATACAATAAAGATAGAAGTAAATCTATCCTTTTTCTCCATGGAAATGGTGAGGATTCTCATACATATGATTCATTAATTGATAGCTTATCTGATTTTCATCTAATTTTAATGGATTCAAGAAGTCATGGTGAATCAGCTAAAGGAAAACTTTCATATAAACTTATGGCTGAGGATGCATATTTACTTCTAAATGAACTAAATATTGATGAAATAAATGTGGTTGGCTATAGTGATGGAGGTATTATTGCCTTATATCTATCTTTAATAGATGAAACATTAGTTAAAAAGATGTTCCTTCTTGGAGTTAACTATGACACAAATGGTCTTAAAGATGATTCAATTGATGAAATAAAAAGAGGATATAAAGAAACTAAAAGTGAGTATCTTAAGCTAATGCTTAAAGAACCTCACTTAAATGTTAATGATTTAAAGGCAATTGATTCAAGAGCGATTATTATCACATCAGATTCTGATTGTATAAAGATGGATCACTCAATGTCTTTAAAAGAAAATATTAAAAATACATCATTTTATAATTTAGGTGATACACGCCATGAAGACTTAGTAGATAATGAGAGGACACTTGATATTATTAAATATGAAATGTCTTTAGATATTTACTATGAAGATAACCACGTAATTGTGGTTGATAAACCTTGTGGAGTGTTGTCTCAAGAAGATAAATATAATACTGATGATTTACTAAACCAAGTTAAGTTATATTTAAAATTTAAATATAATAAACCAGGCAACGTCTATCTCGCATTAATCTCAAGACTTGATAGAAATGTGAGTGGACTTATGGTTTTTAGTAAGTCTACAAAGGCTACTGAGAGACTCAATTGTGAAAGACCTGTGAAAACTTATCAAGCTCTAGTTCTTGGAAAATTTGATAAGAAATGCGGAACTATTACTTTAAAACTTTCCAAAGATGAAGATAAAAGAATAGCCTATATTGATGAGAAATCAGGGAAAAATAGTGTTACACACTATGAGGTAGTAGAAGAAATTGATAACTATTCTTTAGTTGACGTTACTATTGATACTGGAAGATTCCACCAGATTAGATTTTCGATGTCTTATGTAGGTCACCCAATTTTTGGTGACTATAAATACAATAAAGGTGTAGAATATAGTGGCTCTGAAATTGCGCTAGACGCATATCGAGTTAAGTTTATTCATCCAATCACAAAAGATGATATAATCATTGAGAGGGAAAAAGACCTCAGAGAAATGATAAGGAAGTAGAAGTATGAAGAAAAGATTATTACTCTTAATATTATCCTTAATAACTGTATTTTCACTAAGCGCTTGTGCTTATACTTTTAAGACAACTGGAATTAATGGTGACTATCATAAAGGTAATGGTCTTAAACTTGGATATGAATACGTATATGGCTACTATAACCCACTATCTTATGAAGATGAAACATATGAAGATGTTCTTGATTTAGTATTCTTAAAACTCTTCCCTAAAGATAGAGATAATAATTATATCTATGATATTAAAGATGAATCAGGTAGAGAGGTTGATGGATACATCTATACATCACCCGCATCACTAAGAGTTCATGAAACTGAAGAAGGCACATTCAAATATATCATCACCTTAAAAGATGGTATCGCATCAAATACTGGTTCAGTATATGATTCAAAAGATTTA
>JAILNJ010000099.1 GCA_024691665.1 Gammaproteobacteria bacterium
CAATTGTCTTCTTCCAAATCACTGATCCTAAGCTATACACTTATGGTGTGGCTAACCCAATTGCTGCAATTGAATCTTTAAGTGCAACAACTTTAAGAAATATCATCGGTGAGCTTGATCTTGATGAAACATTAACTTCAACAGATATCATCAACACAAAGATGAGAGCTATCCTTGATGAAGCAACTGACCCTTGGGGAATTAAGGTTAATAGAGTTGAAGTTAAGAACATCCTTCCACCAAAGGATATTAGAGACGCTATGGAACGTCAAATGAGAGCTGAAAGAGAAAAGAGAGAACAAATCTTACTCGCTGAAGGTCAAAGACAATCTCAAATCCTTAAGGCTGAAGGTGAAAAACAATCTCAAATCTTAAAAGCTGAAGGTGAAAGAGAAGCTACTATTTTAAGAGCTGACGCTGAAAAAGAAGCTAGAATTAAAGTTGCTGAAGGTGAAGCCAAAGCTATTATCGCTAAAAGAGAAGCTGAATCTAAAGGTCTTGAAATGTTAAAGAAAGCTGGAGCTGATGAAGCAGTTCTTAAACTCAAGAGCTTTGAAGCACTTGAAAAAGTTGCTAACGGTCAAGCTACAAAACTTATCGTTCCATCTAATCTTCAAGATGTTACTGCTATCGCATCTGCAGTAAAAGAAGTAGTTAAAAAATAATTAAAATACGACTAATATCTCGGTTCTTAAATGAGCCGAGATATTTTTATTAATCAGTTATTATTTGCGAATATCACTAAATAGTGATAAAATCTAAATCATGATTGGAATGTATGAAATCCTTAGGGATAATTTAGTAAGACTCAGAAAGAATAGAGGATTAACTCAAGTAGAACTCGCAGAGATACTTAAGTACTCAGATAAATCAGTTTCTAAATGGGAAACTGGTGAAACACTTCCTTCAATTGAAACACTTGTTCATTTAAGTGATTTCTATGGAGTTGCTGTTGATGATCTCTTAAGAAAACCTGTAGACGTTAATAAAGAAGTCGCAGTTGAAAAGATTAAGATTATCAATAAGAAGATTGTTATCGCACTTGCTATTAGTGCTGTTTGGTTACTTGCTGTTGCTATCTTTGTTGGTTTAATTATTAACGACCCTGCAAAAGCTAATGTTGCTTGGATCTGCTTCGTTTGGGCTCTTCCTGTTACATTTGTTATTTGTATCGCTATATCTATTGCTTGGGGAAGAAGACATATTGAATGGTGGACAAGTTTCTTTAACTGGACTATGATTACCGCAATATATCTAACTATCACAATAATTGGTCAAAAGCCTAATTATTGGTTACTATTCTTAATTGGTGTACCAATTCAAATAATTATTATTTTACTTAAAGTAATTAAAGATGGTACTATCGAAAAATATGTAAGTAAAAGACAAGAAGAGGAGAAAACTGAGTAGTTTTCTCTTTTGGTATTTATTATGGAAAAGAAAGAAAAGGTTATTGTAGGCTTATCTGGTGGTGTTGATTCATCTGTGTGTGTAAAGCTCTTACTTGATCAAGGCTACGAAGTTGAAGGAATGTTCATGAGAAACTGGGACTCATTAGTTAATAATGATGTTTTAGGTAACCCTAATGACATTCTAGATGTTTGTCCTCAAGAAAAAGATTATATGGACGCTTTAGAAGTTGGTAAAACTTTGGGTATTAAGGTTCATAGAATTGACTTCGTTAAAGAGTATTGGGATGATGTATTCACATACTTCTTAAATGAATATAAGAAAGGTCGTACACCTAACCCAGATGTAATGTGCAATAAATATATTAAGTTCGCATCATTTAAGAAGAATGCTTTTGCATTAGGCTGCAATAAGATTGCGATGGGACACTTCGCAATTTCAAAAGAAATTGAAGGAAGAGTTCATCTATATAAAGGAAAAGATAGAAATAAGGATCAAACTTATTTCCTTGCTCTCACTTCAAACGAACAATTAAAAGATACACTCTTTCCAGTTGGTGAAATGACTAAGGCTGAGGTTAGAGAGATAGCTAAAGCTAATAAACTTATTACTGCGACAAAGAAAGATTCTACTGGAATCTGTTTCATTGGAGAAAGACACTTCAATGAATTCTTAAGAAACTATCTTCCAGCGAAGAAGGGTAAGATTGTCACAATGGATGGTGAAGTCTTAGGTGAACATTATGGTCTTATGAACTACACTATCGGTCAAAGAAAAGGAATTGGCCTTGGCGGAATGAAAGATAGAGATAATTCTCCATGGTTCGTAATTGGTAAAGATCTTGAAAAGAACGAACTCATTGTTGGACAAGGCGAAGATAATGAATTCATGCTTTCTGATAGATGTACTCTTGAAAGTGTAAACCTTATTAAC
>JAILNJ010000144.1 GCA_024691665.1 Gammaproteobacteria bacterium
TGGTGAAAAATCAACTTCTGGTGTTGAATTCTCATACTATAGAACTACAGTTGCAGATAGTGCTCTTAAGTTAATTCATGCTACTTATAATACTGGAATAGATACAATAGGTTCTTCAATTTCAAACAATACTTTAATGGAAGGAATTCAATATATTCAAATTGAATATAAGACTTATAGTACAAATGCCCATATTATGATGGGTTATGAAAACCACTTTGAAGATGAATTTAAGTTAACTGCATCAACAACATATACTACTATAACTCTTGAAGTTGATAATGCTAACCTATTCATAATAGAAGAAGTTGACCAAGACGTATTCTTAAGAACAGTTACTATTTATTATGATCAAAATGGCGATAGTGTTACACCTAATACTGAATCAGGAATTAATAGGATTAATCCTTTAAGATTTAGTGGAACTCTTACTGCAGGCGTTACAACAGTTGAAATGCCTACAAAAGTAGAATATAGCAATGGTTCTTATACAGTTGTTGAAACGAAAGAATATACTTACTATACTCTTGAATACGTTCAAAATAATTCTGGTAATATTAACAAATCAGCTATGACTGATCCTGTAGATGTAATAAATTACTATATTGCATTTGGTGAATTCCCTGCAAACTATGCTTTAAAGGATTCTGCTGAACTAGATACTGTTGAAGATTTATATGGAAACAAAGCTAGAGTTGTTCAAAGGTTCACAAGAACTGATGGATACGTAAGAGCTGTCCCAGTAAGTTATAGTGGAATTGTTTACTATGAATTTGATATTGCTTTAAACAGTTCGTATAAAACTAGTTCTAGAGGTGTTGGAAGAGTTGTAATGTTTGTAAATGGATTTAATGCATCTGGATATGATAATTCGCCAGTTGCAGTATATACAGATGACCACTATGCAACATTCCAAGAGTACCTTAATGATGGAACATTCTCTATTAGATTTAACGGAGAGATGTTAAGAACCGATTTATATCATCCAACAACTACAACAATTACTAAATAAAAGAAAAAGCCACAAATCGTGGCTTTTTTATTGCTTTAACTCCAAAGTTTTTCAGGATGGAATCCAAATACTTGGACTATTTCAAAATGTTCTAAATCAATTAAATCATATGGATAAGCACCAGGTCCGCCATTGGTATCAATATCGATACCGAATTTTTTATATGCATACCATACAAGATGAGAACAGTTGGTTGATTTTAATGTATCAGGGAATTTCTTATTAAAATATCCAATTGTTGCTTGATATTTAATTCCTTGTAAATCTGTAATTGCGTAATCAACTACTTTATCTATTATTTCTTTATCTACTTTAGGTCTTAAAATTAAGAAGTTTGTTCTTTGGAAGAAATCAAGACAATTACCTACTTCACTAGGATATCCATATCCCATTGAGTATAGTGTTTGGTTAAAATTACCATTTACTACAAGCTCAGCGTGTCCACAATGCCAGAATGAAAGATGAGTAGAATCACTAACTAGGATATCTCCATTTTCAAGCGGACTAAATGGAACAATTTTTTCAAACTGATCATAACATGTGACAGGACTAATCCATAAATGTTCAACCGGTCTATCCATATAGTAACTCTCTTGGAAATCAAGAAGTCTTTTCTTGCCTTGTTTAGAAACAACTCTATCAACGCCAATCTTAGTTAAACCCGTTTGTTCAAATAAAATTTGGTAATCTTCATCACTGAACTCTGATTTATTTAATATTTCTTCAATGCTAACTTTTTCATAGTCAGGTTTCCACCTTCTCTTAGAGTGACTCATGATAGTGGTTACACCCATAAGTACCGCAAGAAGAATGATAGTTAAAATGACTATAAAAAAGATTTTAATAAACTTTTTTGTTTTCATATTTCTACCATTATCTATTATAAAACAGAAATCATTATTTAATACAAAAAAATTCTATAATTAATTATGGGAGATTTTTTGGACATGGATACTAAATACACAAAGAAAGCAGTACCTTTTTTAATCCTTAAAGTTTTAGAAAAATATACTGATGAAAATCATTATATTACTCAACAGAAAATAGTTGAGAAACTTTTTGATGACTTTCAAATGGTGGTGGAACGTAAAAGTGTTTCTTCAAACATCAAACTTCTTGAAGATTTAGACTATGATATCGCAAGGGGTGAAGGTGGAGTTGCCTTAATTGAAAGAGTATTGAATAAATATGAAATTCAATATATTGCGGATTCTGTATATTCAAATAAGACACTAAGTGCCAAAACTGCAAATGATATCATTGAAAAGATTTCTGAAAAAGAATCTATGTATTTCAAGAATAATTATAAAGATTTATATAGAACTGGCGATGTAAAAAGAAATAAGAATAAAGATTTATTTAATATCATCGACACAATTGAAGAAGCTAAAAAACTTAAGAAAAGAATTGAATTTAATTATATTTCATACAATGAAAAAGGTGAAAAGATTAATAAATATGGTGATTTTAGACCAAGAGTTAGCCCATATTTCTTGGTAAATAACTTTGGTGTTTATTATCTTCTTGGATATTATAGAGGAAATAAATTTGGTCATCCATTTAATATTTATAGAGTTGATAGAATGGAGAAGGTTACTATTTCTGATTGGGATGAAAAACCAAAAGAAGAAGCTGGCCTTTCAAAAGATTTCTCTATCGCTCAATTCTTAAATGAACACGTTTATCTATTTTCTGACGAAGTAGTAGATGCAAAACTAGAACTCCTTAATCCTGATCAAATACTCAATATTAAAGAATATTTTTCAGATGGCGCAAAGATTAAATATGAAGATGACAAGTTATTTGCCTATATTAAATGCGATAAACTCGCATTAACATATTGGATTATGCAATATGGGGAATTTATAAGAGTAGTATCTCCTGAATCATTAAAAGAAAATGTTGTTAATACATTAAATAGAATGTTGGATTTATATAAGTAGTATGAAGTTAACTAAAAACGCATTAAAAGTATCAGTAAAATTATTAGATAGAAAATCAAGAAGAAAAATACTCAATACTCCATTTGAG